>CAKSEI010000073.1 GCA_934446285.1 uncultured Eubacteriales bacterium
GTGCTCACCCTCTCCGACACCCGCGCTGTGATAGAGGGTCTTGTCATAGACATCTACACGTCAGGCTCCGGCACCCCCGCTTACAAGGCGCGCCGCATAACGAGAGTAAACCGCTCGGCGGGCACGGTCACCGTTGACGGAGCGGCTCTTACCGCGGCGGACTCTCTCACGGGATTTATCACCGTGCAGAACAGCTACAACCGCGAGATATGCGGACTCGGCGCAATCTTCGGCTCGGGCACGACTCTTTACGGACTTACTAAAGCGGACAACCCGTGGCTTGAGCCTCTCACGATAGACGCGGCGGGCGACTTCTCCGACCTTGTCATATCAAAGGGCGTAAAACAGGCTTACGACTACAAAAATTCGAGCATAGACCTCATCATGATGGGTGACGACGCCTTTGATGCTTACCGCAGGTACATGCATGAGAACAACACCATCATGCCCGACAAGCATCAGTTTGTCGGAGGTGCGGTCGGCTACAAGGTGCTCGTAGGCAACCGCGAGGCGGTCATCGTGAACGAGCGCTTCGTTCCCACGGGCGAGGCATGGGGCGTAGACACCTCCGCCTTTACCTTTGAGAGCACCGGATGGGACTTCGCATCCCAGGACTCCGGCATATTCCAGCTCATGCCCGGCACAAGCGTATACCGCGCGCTGCTCGCCTCCTACGGCAATCTCATGTGCGCAAATCCCGGCGGATGCGTTAAATTCACCGGCTGTGTCGCCTGAAGAGGACGGCGTAATGTTCCGGAGAACGCAGCGCGTTCTCCGGAATAATTTTGTACGGCGAAAGGAGAAAAAATGGATACGGCAAAATTATATGAGAGAATATGCGCTCTTGTCCCCTGCACCCACGCGGAGTTTATCTCATGCGCAGAGTACGCAAGAGACGAGCTGTGCTCTCTTTACGGAGAGAAATACGCAGCCCTCGGTGCTCTTTCTCCGCTTGAGGAGGTGGGCGGCGAATACGGGGTGCGCGACGAATTTGTCCCCGCTATATTCGACGACATTATGTACCTGCTCACAAAAGATGAGAGGTATAAGACTGATTTTCTCTCGCACGCGGAGAACGCCTACCGAACGGTATGGAGAAAAAGCTCGCGCGGCAGGAGAATTCACGGGGAGGTGTGGTGATGTTCAGAGGAAGTATGACGGCAAAAAAGCTTATAAGCCTTGCGCGCGATGCGTGCGACATAAGCCCCGCAGCCGATGACGAATACTATCTCTTCTGGCTGTCGTCGCTCGAGAGTGCGCTCTATACGGGCGTGATAAAGAGTACGGCATCGGACAGCCTGCCGCTCGCAGACGGCATCTTTGACCCCGCCGGTGCGCAGACGGGCGGTGAGGCGGTAAGGGCGTGCGACGTAAGGCGCGTTTTCGCAGGCTCAAGGGAGCTTACCCGCACGGACGCGGAGGGGGCTGCCGCCTGTCCCGATATGCCCTGCTTCTACGAGAGCGGAGGTAAGATACGGGTACGGACACCCTACTTCTCGGGAGAGAGCGTGACCGCGGTCTTTGCCGAGCGTCCCAAGAGAAAAACGGCGGAAAACATGGAAACGGAATACGCTGCTCTGCCCGACGAATTTCTCCCCATGGCACTCGACTATCTCTGCGGATGTGCATATGCGCTCGCGGGCGAGGACATACGCAGCGACAACTGCTTTACGCGATACAATGCGTCGCTCGACGACTTTACCGCGTGGCTGAAAGGAGTAAAAGGTGAAAATAATTGACAGGGTAAAAAAGCTCTTTGCGCATGAGAATGAGCGCCTGCCCGAAAATGAGGATATAGTGAGGGAGGTTATCTGTGAGCTTGAGCGCAGACGGAACGAGCGTATGCCGTTTGAGCTTGCATGGCGGCTGAACGCCGCATTTTTAGCGGGCGACCAGTTCTGCGAGATTGATCCGTCCTCGCGCCGCTTAGAGAACAGTCTGCCCGAATACGACTACGAGGAGCGCGGGGTATACAACCGCATCTCTCCCCTGCTTGACGCGCGGCTCGCAAATCTCAAGGACGTGAGCTTCGCCATGTCCGTGCGTGCGGCAACCGACGAGGCAGACGACATAGCGCGGGCTCAGGTGAGCCGTGCTCTTATCGAGAACGCGTACAACTCGGGCGACTTTGAGATGAAGAAAAATTCGCTCATCGGTTGGGCGGAGCTTACGGGCAGCTCTTTTCTGCTATCCTGCTGGGACAAAAAGGGCGGCAGACTGCTCAGCCGCACGGAAAAAGGCGAGGACGGAGTGCGCGAGGGAGCGCTCGCCTACACGCTGCTCACTCCGTATGAGGTTTTTCCCGAGGACCTCTACCGCTCGGATATCGGCGAGCAGGGCTCGGTAATACTCGAGCAGATACTTCCCGCACGGCAGATACGCGAGCTTTACGGTGTTCACGCCGAGGGACGCGAGATAGAGTGCCCCGCTTTGCGCGGAGGGACGCGCGGGACGGTCACGCGCCGCGACTGCGAGAAGGTGATAACCTATATGTCCGCCCCCTCGCAGACCTCCCCGGACGGACTGCTCATACAGATTGCCGCGGGCGAGATTGTCTATAACGGACCTCTTCCCGAGGGGATAATACCCATAACCGTATTCCGCAGCAGGGAGGTGAGCGGTCAGTTCTTCGGACGCAGCGTTATAGAGGAGCTGATACCTCTGCAGCGGGCATACAACGGCTGTAAAAATAAAATCCACGACTATATATGCACCTTAGCGGGCAATTCCCTGCTCGTCGAGGAGGGCAGCGTAGACCTTGAGGAGATGGAGCGCAGCGGCACAGCCCCGGGCGTTCCCGTAGTATATAAAAAGGGCTATAATCCGCCCGTGCCCATGACGCACGAGAGCCTGCCGCCGCAGGTATATACCGAATGCGAACAGCTCGCTCGCGATATGGAATACGTCGCGGGCGTATCGCAGCTCATGGTCATAGGCTCCACGGGAGTCGGCACTATGTCGGGCACAGCTATCAGCAGTCTGCGCGAGATAGACTCGACGCGCCTTGCACTCTGCGCCGAGAATATGCGTCAGGGTGCGGCGGCAACAGCCAAGCTGTGGCTGAAGATATACAAAGCCCACTGCCCGGGTGCTCTTGCCCTTGCCGTCGCGGGAGAGGGCAAGAGCGCTCAGGTGCTCACGTGGTGTGCGCAGGACATAAACTCATTTGACGTTTACTTTGAGAACGAAAACGAGCTGCGTATGACGGACGCTGAGCGCAGAGAGTCATTTGTCACCGCATATAAGCTCGGTATCTTCAATCAGAGTGACGGCAGCGTTCCCGCAGCCGTGCGCGCAAAGGCGGCGAAGATAATGCGCGTGGGTGACCTCGGCGGTATGCCCGACGAAAACGAGCTGCAGAGAGAGCGCGCGGAGAGAGAAAACACCGTTTTTGAGCGCACGCGCGATATCGGCGGCATAGGAGAGTTCGACGACGATGAGATACACATATCCGTTCACCGCGCGTATGCACTCGGCGTGGGCTATGAGGCACTCTGCCGCGAGCGCCCGGAGACGGCGGAGCTTTTCGCCGCACACATACGCGCACACGAGCAAAGGAGGGCGGAAAATGTTCAAGAAGCCGAAATGCCGCTCTGAAACGACAAAACGCGTATACAAAAGCGCTTTCTCGGGCATAAACCGCTCATCTGCGCGCGAGACGGGTGCGCTCTCGGAGCTGCTCGGCGGTATGCCGTCGCGCGACGGGACGCTGCGCCCTCTGCCCTCTTGGCAGAGCGTGTACGAATACCCCGCGGCTTTTTATCCGCAGTCGATTTCCTGCTGTGAGAAGAATATAGTCACATTCGGCAGGGTGCTCGAAATGTCGGGAGATAAGCTTGAGCAGACGGACAAGATAAATTTCATTATCAGAACTCCATCGGGGCAGACGCGCACGGGCGGTGAGCTTACCTACCGCTCGGACGGGGACGAGAGCAGGATACCGTCCGACTACAATTTTCCGCGCAGCATTGTACAGTACAATGTCTATTCGAGCGGAGGCAGCCTGTACGACGCGGTCGGCGGCAGGTACGACAGACGCATTCTCGTTTTCCCCGACAGGGTGTATTTCGACGCGGACGCGCAGGACGGATTTGAGATAAAAAAGCTCGATAAGGCTACACCCGCTCTCAACTACGCGGCGGTGCACGCGGCGCGGCTCTTCGGATGCGACGACACGCGCATTTACGCGAGCGCCTATAATGACCCCGCCGACTGGGACGTTGACACGGCGGAGGATATCGGCGCGTCGAACGCGTGGGTGTGCCCCACCGGCTCGGACAGCAGAGCGGGCGGAGCACTCACCGCAATATGCTCTTGCTCGGGCGGCATCGTCGCCTTTAAGGAGGACAGCGGATATATCATATCCGGCACGCGAAACCCCTTTTCCATGCGCTCCTCCTCGTCCATGGGTGCGCTTGACTTCAGGTGCGCGGTCAGGGTCGGGGACAATATCTGCTTTGCATGCAGAGAGGGTGTCGGTATCTTTAACGGCACGTCCGTCAAGCGTATCGACGCTCCGCTCGCCCTTGACGGCATATCGTCTGCCGTATGCGCGGGGTGCGGCGATTTCTTCTACATGCTGACGGGCGGGACAATCTACGTCTACGACACGGTGAGAGGCATATGGGGCTCGCTCACGCCGCCAGACTACGGTCAGACGGTAGATATGGCGGGCGCGCCCGACGGTCTTTATTGCCTTTGCTCGAAGAACAAGTCGGACAGCCGGCTTTTCAGGCTTGCGGGCGCGGCGGGGGACTGGCATATGCAGACCTCTCCTCTGTCCGTCGACGGGCTTGACGAAAAGCGCAACTGCACGGTCAGGCTCGAATGCGAGCTGAGTGACGGAGCCGGCGTCTCGGCTTTTCTCTGCGGACAGGGAGAGGAAAAAATCCCGCTCTTCTCGCGCACGGGCGGCGGGCGGCAGGTGCTATCCGCCACGGTGAGAGGCGGTGCAAGGTACGCGCGAAGTCTGCGGTGCGAATGCACGGGGGACGCCGTGCTGCGCGCCTTTGAAATCAAAACACGGGAGGTATAGAAATGTTTGAAAACGACGAAGACATAATAAAGCGTCTCGGGATGCTCGAGGATGCACTCGACCTTGCCGACAGAATCAAGGTCGAAAACTGCGGCTCTCTGCCGCTGAAGCTCAGCTTTTCGGACGGGAAACTTTTTGTGCATTGCTGCGGCAAAAAGTATTCCGTCGGCATTACGGAGGTACAGAATGGCTTATGATATCTACAAGAACATAGCGGCGCTCATTGAGCGCGCGCAGAACGAAAGCTCGCGGCGCACCGCGCGCTCCGTCGTCTCGGGCAATAACAGCCTTTACCGCTCGACCTACAGGGACGCGGCGGAAAACGTAAAGAAAACGGCGGACGAGATACGCTCGGGCACGTACTATAACGACGGAGGAGCACGCGCCATACGCGAGAGCTACCGCGAATATGCGGGTACGGCGGCGGGACACGGTGCGGCGGAGAATGCCGCCTCGACGGGCGGAGAAATGTCAAGCTATGCAGCGGCTCAGGCTAACCGCTCTGCGCGCGCCATGCTGAACGCGGGCGAGGAGGCGATACGCGAATACGCACTGCAAAAGGAAAAGAACCTGCTCGCGGCGGACGAAAATCTGCTGAACGCAGGCAAAAATCTGGCAAGCGCCGTCACCTCAAACGAGGATAATGTCGTAGAGCTTGCAAAGAGCGAGGACGGCATAAGGAATACGGCTTTAAAGGAATTGCTCAGTCTTTACGGCATAGAGCTTAAGAAAAAAGCCTGACCCGATATGCGGGATACTCGCGTAAGAGAGTATCCCGCATATTATCGGCTGAGTTTTTCGAGGCGCTTGCGGGAACGGACAAAAATACTTTTATCCTTTTAATTATATCTTGAATATTATGGAAATATATGGTACAATGTGCATATAATTACCGTATATTCGGGGGAACTGAAATGAAAAAAGAGATTTTAGTACTTGTTCTTTTAATATGTATCATGCTCATCGGATGCGCGAAAGCAGAAGATCCCCGGGATACGGGCAGCACGATGGGAGAACCGGACGCAAGCGTAAGCGAACAAAACAGTGACGTTTTGCCGACGGACGGGAGCAGTAATGCGCCCGAGCCTACGGACGTGACAGAACCTGCGGACGCTGCGGATGAGGACGCAGACTTATACAAGCTGCCGACTGTCATCGGCACATATACCGATATATATGCCGAGATAGGTGAGCTTGAGGTCATGCACTATTATCCCTTTGCGGAATGGGGCAGTGAAGAATACAAGGTAAGCTCATCCACTTTTGATTGGATATTCTCAAAGGCACGCAATGGCATACGTTATGCAATATTCATAGGAAAATACAATAATGCATGTCTTGTCTGCGAGAACGCGCGCGGAGTTATACTGTATTTTAACGGAAACATTTGGGATGTTTCGGAATCCGGTATAAGCCCTGTCAGATATCACCGCGGGTGCGACAATTTTCATAATATGTTTGTAAACGGAAAAACCGAAAAATTATTTGATTTCAGCTATAATGATTGTTTTGCTGCAGAAGAAGATTTTATGGTTTTTGTCGGAGACAAAAGACCCGTTGCCATAATCGGAGACAAAGCATACACCGCTGACGACAGTATGTTATTTCGCGGTCGTTCCCTGAATAGTTACCTGTTTCTCGTTATGAACGGCAGTGACTATATATGGGAAACGATTCCGCTCGATTTATTAGGCAGTTACGAAAGCATTGAGCTAAATTGTGAGCAGCTCGCCGATGATAATATCGATGCGTCCGTAGCTATAGGTTATCGTTGTATCGGCATAGACTTTTCGCGCGAGGATTCGCCTTTCTATGTGGAAAGAGAATTGACAATTGATGACTACATTGACAAAAGGTTTGTGCACGGAAGCAATGAAGAGTTAGCGGAATTTGCCGTACATCAAGGCGTTATTGACGGTATTAGCGATGAATTCGCGGCATATCGTGACTATCTTAAAGAGGTTAAGAGACGTATCATCGACAGAAACGCCACAAAAATAAGCGAAGTAGTAGAAATTTATAAAGAAATAGGGGATCTGAAATGAGAGGAAATAATGTAATAAAAACAGCAGCGGCTGCGCTTGCCGCGGTTTTGCTCATCGGGTGCGCGAAAACAGAAGATCCCCGGGATACGGGCAGCACGATGGGAGAACCGGACGCAAGCGTGAGCGAACAAAACAGTGACGTTTTGCCGACGGACGGGAGCAGTAATGCACCCGAGCCTACGGACGTGACAGAACCTACGGACGCTGCGGATGAGGACGCAGACTTATACAAGCTGCCGACTGTCATCGGCACATATACCGATATAT
>CAKSEI010000074.1 GCA_934446285.1 uncultured Eubacteriales bacterium
ATATAATCGGGCTTTTCGCAGAAGACATCTTTTTTGTCTTCACATTATGGCGGAGAAGGAGGGATTCGAACCCTCGAACCGCTTTTAACAGTTACACGATTTCCAATCGTGCGCGCTCGACCAGCTACGCGACTTCTCCATAAGATAAATCAAGCGTATTTACTTTTGATATTATACCATACGCAGTGCGGATTGTCAATATTTTTTTCGCAACGCACGGTAAATATATACACAAAAAAGAAATTATAATCCTATGGCAAGTTTTGACATTTTTTTAAGCCTTTTCGGAGTACAATACTTAACGGTGATATTCCGTTGGAACAGGTTATTTACGGCGACATACTCTTTTTAATCAATTTCAGTATGGATACTCTCTCGCTTTTCATAGCGGGAAAAATAATGCACGTGAGAACGACAGTACCCGCCGTATCAATAGCATCCGCGCTCGGTGCGCTGTACGCGACGGCAATTCTCTTCTTTTACATTCCCGCGCCGATAAAGGCTCTTCTCCACGCCGCATCGGCAGTCATAATGTGCGCAATAGCTTTAGGAGGCGGCGTAAAAAAACTCCTCGGGAGCACGTGTATCTTCGTCGCCGTCAATCTTTTTCTCGGCGGCGGGATAAGCTCACTTTACTATGCGGTGGCAAAAGGCTCGTCCCATCGGATATACATAAACGGCTCTGCCGGCACGCTCTACTCGGGCATACCTCCCGGGATAATCGTCGCCTGCGCCGCCTTCATAGGTATATTTTGCATTATCTGCGGAAGAATTTTTACATCAAAACGGGCGAGTGCGCCCGTTACGGTCGAAATATGGGGCTGCGGGCAGAAGATTAAATTCGACAGTCTTTGTGACACGGGAAATCTCCTGCGCGACCCGTACAACGGCAGACCCGTCATCATCACGGGGTATATGACAGTCCTGCCGATATTGCCGTTTGATACAAAAGAGCTGTTCCGCACGGGCGACCCGTCAGTGCTCGACAGGGTGGATAAGAGCATCTCCCATCGCGTTCACCTCATCCCCGCCTCGGGTATCGCGGGCGGAGGGCTGCTGCTCGTATACACACCCGACAAAATTCTTGTATCGGGCAGGAGGTGTGAAGCGTGCCTCGGAATTCTGCCCACGCAAAAGGATAATAATTTCGGAGGTTATCCGGCGATAACGCCGTCTGTGTTATGTTAGGAGTAATAAAAAATATGATGAAGATAATAAAAAAGCTTTTTGTCGCATGTATCAGAAAAGACGAGATATATTATATAAACGGAGCGGAGACTCTTCCCTCCCCTCTCTCACCGGAGGAGGAGGCGGACATACTCTCACACCTTGACGAAAAACCTGAGCTGCGCACCGTGCTCGTCGAGCACAATCTGCGTCTCGTCGTATACATAGCAAAAAAGTTTGAGAACACCGGGTCGGGTATAGAGGACCTCATCTCTATAGGCACTATAGGGCTGATAAAAGCCATAAACACATTTCGCCCCGACAAAAATATAAAGCTCGCAACCTACGCCTCGCGCTGCATAGAAAACGAAATACTCATGCACATCCGCAAGACAAGCAATCACAGAAACGACCTGTCTATAGACGAGCCCTTAAACGTGGATTGGGACGGCAACGAGCTGCTGCTCTCCGACGTGATAGGCTCGGACGAGGATATGGTATCACGCAGACTCGAGAACGATGAGGACAGAAAGACCGTCCGCGCCGCAGTAGCAGCCCTCAACCGGCGTGAGCGAGAGATAATAACAATGCGATTTGCCCTCGACGGCGGACACGAAATGACGCAAAAGGAGGTCGCCGACAAGCTCGGAATATCCCAATCGTACATCTCCCGCCTTGAGAAAAAAATAATAGAGCAGTTAAAAGAACAAGTAAAGGACAAAATATAAGCAAAAGCCGCAAGCATTACCCGCATAAGGCATATGCAATGCCCGTCGCCTTCTACGTCGCGTCAAATCAGATGCGGAAAAGGCGGCGGGCATCGCCGATGTCAAACTCAGTCTCCGAAAATATCGTCGTATTCCGACATTTCGTCTACCCATACGGGGTCGCATTTTTCCTTGGTCATATGACTTTTGCAGTTAAAGCAATATTCGGATGGCGAGCGAAAAACCTTTCCGCAGCCCGAACATTTATAATCCGTTTTGCCGTTCATGTGCTTTTGCTTTATCCATGAGACAGTGGGGACTTTCTTATGCCTTTCCCGCTAGATTTTTTTATCAGGCATCGTCATCTTCCCGTCCATATGCTTGCGGCAGCAGGGACACACGGGGAATTTTACGTTGTAGCAGGAGTGGCAATAGCCGCATTCGTAAAATTTCTTAAATGGGCTGATGTGCTCGAGCCGGAATGACGGCCTGCCGCTCCAATCTATTTCAGGCTTCTTACGGTCCTATCCCGTCCACGAGCGCGCCCGCCTGTCCGCCTCGGTCATATATACGCATATCCTTGGTCCGACGACACGTGTGATAAATTTTGTTTTATCGAGTGGATAAGGAACTTTCTTTTCCGCGTAGCTTTTTATGCTTACAACGGTTGCGATGTCCTCGCCCTTTTGCGTCGGGACGGAAACGACGTCTCCTTCCCGCAGCATCGCATCGTCTGTGCGGTAGAAGTATGTGTCCTCACCTATAAAACGCACGCTCGCATAAATAAATTTTTTCGACGGCATAGTAGTCTCCCGCTTTTTTTGAAAAATTTACCTCTTATACTTTTTGCACGCATGAAGATAATAATATCAGAACGCGGCAAAAGCCGTGTTCGATGAGATAGATAAGCATTACAAGGAGCATAGAAATGTCTAAGAACTCTAAGAATGTCGTTCCTGAGGCAAGAGCTGCCCTTGACAAGTTCAAGATGGAAGCTGCAAGCGAAGTCGGCGTAAACCTGAAGGACGGTTACAACGGCGACCTCACTTCCCGCCAGGCAGGCTCGGTCGGCGGACAGATGGTCAAGAAAATGATCGAGAAGTACGAAAACGACATCAAGAGCAAGTAAATCTTATTTGCTCAAAGGAAAAGGGATTTCCGTCATCGGTAATCCCTTTTTCCACGTCAAAATACATCGTAGTCAGGCTGAAAAATCCGGCAGATACTTTTGCATAAACCTCATGACAGCAGTCGCAACCTGCGCGCGGGTTGCAGTCCCGCGCGGGTCAAGGATAATGCGGCTCTCGCCCTCGGGCTTTGTGCCGGTTATTATCCCCTCGCTTATGGCAAAGGAAAAGCTCTTTTTCGCGTAGCCCGATACATCGCCTGCGTCGGGATATGCGGTCAGCGCCGCACCGCCCGTTGTATCCGTTCCGCGGAATGCGGCGTATCTCGCGAGAAGAGTAACAAGCTGCTCACGCGTGATAACGTCGTCGGGGCAAAAGAGCCTATCCGTCACGCCCGTAACTATCCCCTTTTCGCGCGCCCAAAGAACCGCATCGCAGAAGTAATCCGAGGAGTCTATGTCGTCAAAGCCCTCACCCTTGAGATAAAGCGGCTCGTCCTCCATCCTGTAGATGACAGTCACCACCATCGCGCGGGTCATATTCATATTCGGCGAGAAATGATTTTTGTCCGTACCGTTGAAGATCCCGTTATCATAGGTATATTTTGCCGCTTCAAAGAACCACTGAGTGTCAAATACATCATGAAAAGGCGTCACAGTGCAGCGCGGGCAGTCGTCCGAGTAGGTTTTTTCCGACGGGAAAAGCTTTGTTCTACCGCAGCCGGGGCATCTGTATGTAGGAGCGTGCGGATGCTTTTCTGCGGCGTAGAGAAATTCCGTATAGGAACAGATATGTCTCTTCGGAAAGAACGTATCTCTGGCGAGCATTCCCCTCGTCTTTGAAACACCGTCTTTATCAGCCGGGCGCTCGAAATAGAAGCACCAATAGTAGCCGGCATCATATGCGCCGTCCGCCGTATCGGGGATATTTCTCATATAGGCAAGTATCTCGGGGTAATCGCTCTGCAGCTCATAAGAGAGAAAATCAAGCTGCGCCGTAATCGAATCTTTTTTTAATCCGTTTTTTTCGCAATACTCAAAGAGCCTCTCGCGCCTCACTCCCGTCCATTGACATATACCGTAGGATATACCCTTATAGTCTGCATACGGGAGAAACTTTGACTCCGCATACATATTCGCGAGAACTCCGCTGACGGCAGCGGGTGAAAGACCGAGCCGCGAAGAGAGGTAGTCGCCCGCTGCCTTTTCGCCTGCGGCGACTTCTGCCTCCGTATATGCGCCGACAGGTGTCATAAGCGCTGCAATGACTATTACTGCCGCCGAAATTAACGATAGAATTCTTTTCATTTTAATTCTCCTGTTTGCTGATAATTGTAACATATCGGCGGCAATATGTCAAATCAAAAGAAAAAACGCCGTCACACGCGGCGTTTGAGTCTGCGAAAAATATGTAAAAAAAGCAGTCCGAAAAGAATTCCGATACACGCTCCCGCAGAATCAATACATACGTCAGCGGGATTTCCCGACCTGCCGGGTACAAAGAGCTGATGAAACTCATCCGCAGCGGCATACGAGGTGCATATAAGCTGAGAATAAATATATTTGCGGCAGCCCGTCATCCCGTCACATGCTACCGTACCGAGCGCGAGCAGCCCGAGTACGAAATACAGCGAAAAATGCGCAGCCTTCCTCACCGCAAACTCTATAAAGTCGGGGGCATCCTCGGCGTTATCATATATTTCGGACATAATCTTATCCACTATAACGTCGCTCTGCTCCGTGGACTCATCGCTGTCCTGCGACGAAAACCAAAAGATAAGAGCCATCCATGAAATAAGCAAAATCAGAAACAGTGTGTTTCTTTTTTTCACCTGAAAATCTCCTTTGCAAGCAGTGCGCGGGAGCGCACGTCTATCTGCGCGAGAGTCTCCCGTGAGAGATATTTGGCACAGCCCGCCACATCGTCATATGATGCGGGGCTGCGGTGAGCGTCGCTTCCGAGAGCGTGCACTATACCCATGTCGATAAATTTCCTTATTTTTTTTCGGGTAAAGTACGAGCAGACGCTTGAACAGTTTATCTGTGCACGCAACTTAAAGAGGTCAAAGAGGCGCTCAATCTCATCCGCGCGATATCTGTCTATATGAGCTATAAGCAGCTTTATATCAAATCTCGACTGTATCAGCGATATCTCATTATACGCCCAATCGGGCCAGCGCGAGAGCGACGGCATCTCAAGTAAGAGCGTATCCGTGCCAGTGATGCAAAGCCTCGTCAAATCTATCTCGGAGAGCCCGAGGCAGAGTGTCACCTCTGCGGCAGGGATGATCTTCATATACTTCCCGCTGCGCTCCATTGCCGTATTAAGTCTATCAAATCCCGCCTGCCTCCTCTCAAGAAATGAGGCAACCGTATGACCTTCTCTCAGATAAAAGTGTGGTGTCGCGACTACCGTATCGACCCCGACTGCCTGCGCTCTGTCGAGCAGCGTGAGCGACATTTTGCACGACTGTGAGCCGTGGTCTACACCCGGCAGTATATGAGCGTGCATATCAATCATTTTATCACTCCTCCGGGTGTACAGCAGAAAAAAATCAATATGAGGTATAATACTTACGGTATGAAGCACTGTGTGCGCGGTATCCGCGCCTGTTTTCATCCTTCACGTCCGTGAGTATATAGCCTATAGCCTCCGTGCCCGCCTGTGCCAAGGCATCGCGCGTCTCGCGCACGTCCTCTGTCGTTGCACACTCACTGCGGACGGTGACTATCGCTCCGCCGAGCTTACGCGCGATTATAGCGCCGTCGGTGACAAGTCCGACGGGCGGCGCGTCAAAGAAAACATAATCAAATGCCTTTGACATGCTCTCTATAAGCTTATCGAGATTTGTGCTGAGCAGCAGGTCGGCGGGGTTCGGCGGTATCTTCCCGCAGGTCATCACATAGAGGTTGTCGTAATTTGTCTTTTGTATGGAGTTATCGTCCACCACTCCGCACAGCACCTCGGAGAGCCCCGGGGTCATATTGCAGCCGAAAAGTCTGTGCAGCTGCGGCTTTCTCATATCAGCGTCAATGAGCAGCACCTTTGCGCCGCTCTGAGCAAATGTAATCGCGAGGTTGGCACATGTGCTCGTCTTGCCCTCCATAGCTCCGTATGAGGTAAAGACTGTTGAGTTTATATTCTTCGCACCAAGGACAAAAATGAGATTTGTACGTATCGCCTTATATGCCTCAACAACGGAAAAAGGCATGTTCTCATCTATCAGTTTGTGCTCTCTCACCTTAAACTTCTTATTCATCTGCGTGATCCTTCTCCGCGTGCCGCGAGCTTATTTCTGTCGACTCCATCCGTAATGCCGTATGCATCGTAAGAGGAAGCATACCGACTCTTGTCGCTCAGGTCAAATGAGGGAACAGAGCCTATTATCGGTGAGCCGTCTATGACATTTTCAAGCTCGTCGTAGCCGTGTATCCTGACGTCGAGAACATTTATCACTATTATTACTCCGGCACAGAGAACCGTGAGCAATAGCGCAAAGAGAGCCATCGTCCGCACAGTATTCTTAGAGTCGGGCTTCTCGGGGTATTCGGCGCTGTCGAGCGAGCTTATATACACTCCCTGAACCTTATTGAGAACCGTCTGAACGCCGTATGTCTCGTAAGCGGAGGCTATTGCCTGCGCGTCTGCGGCTTTGCCTGCCGTTACCGCAACGGTAAAAACCTGAGTATCGTTAACGGCGCTCATAGAGGTCATATTTCTTATCTGATTTACTGAATAGTTAAGACCCGTCGTGCCGAGGATATCATTCTTGATAACGCTGTCGCTCGTGAGCACCGCTATACACGGCTTAACTAACCCCTCAGACGCATTGAGTGACGATGATGTCACGGTATCCGTCTGTGATGTGGAGCTAACAATAAGACTTGTACGCACAGTATATGTATCACTCTTAAAAAACGATGTATACGCATATCCCGCACCGGCTCCGACTATAAACGCGAGCATGAGCAGATACCACCGTTTAAGCAGCGCGCGGCACAGCTTGAGTACGTCTATCTCATTTCCGTTGTTCATTTTTTCTCCTTTACCCGACGGCTATAGCTGCGTGCAGCTTACTCTCGTCGTTTCCGTTTTCATCTATATTCTCGTCTATAAGACTGAATACGGCACTGTATATCTCCCGCTCGTCA
>CAKSEI010000075.1 GCA_934446285.1 uncultured Eubacteriales bacterium
GAAAAGCCCGAAGTAACGGGCTATACCGGCATATAAGAACATCTAAAGAGATAATTAGAAATCTATTAAATGATTTGATATAATATTTTTATAATGAGCGGAGGGACAAAATGTACAGATTATACATAGTAGAGGACGACAGCGGTATAGCGGAGGCGGTAGCCGAGCGGGCGCGCTCGTGGGGAATGGACGTAAGGGCAGCGGAAAATTTCTCTGACATAATGTCCGAGTTTGCACGGTACAGCCCGCATATCGTGCTCATGGACGTCAATCTTCCCTTTTACAACGGCTATCACTGGTGCAGCGAGATACGCAGGGTGTCGAGCGTGCCGATAATCTTCATTTCCTCCGTACAGGACGAAATGAATAAGGTAATGGCAATGAATATGGGAGCGGACGACTTTATCACAAAGCCCTTCGGCATAGAGCTGCTCACCGCGAAAATTCAGGCTCTGCTGCGCCGTGCGTACAATTTCTCCGCCGCAAGCCCCGTAATAGAGCATCGCGGCGCGATACTCGAGACGGGCGACGGCTCGCTTGTATACAACGGCAAAAAGATAACCCTCACGAAAAACGAATACCGCATTCTCTACATCCTCTTGCAGAATAAAGGAAAGACGGTCAGCCGCGAGCACCTGATGGACGAGCTGTGGCAGACGGAGCTTTTCGTCGACGAAAACACATTAACGGTCAATATCAGCAGGCTGCGGAGAAAGTTAGAGGTAGGCGGGCTTCACGATTTTATCACGACCAAGGTCGGCGTGGGATATATAATAGGTGACTGATATGTTTTCTGCTTACTTAAAGGAAAAGCGCGCAGCCCTTATACTTTACTTCCTCTTTCTCGGTATTTTTGCCGTTATATATTTTCTGTACGGGCTGCCGACGGGGGCTTTTCTCTACCCCGCCGCCGTGTGCTCAGCTGTGGGCGCGGTATATCTTGTTTTTAATTATATAGGTGAAAGAAAAAAATATAAAGCTCTCTCGCATATAAAGGATTTTACCGACGTAAAAGCCTCCCCTCTGCCCGCTGCCTCCTCACCCGCCGAGAGCGCGTATGCCGCCCTTACCGAAAGGCTCACGGCACTTAACGTCGGGCAGTGCTCGGAATACGAAAGAGCCATGCGCGGCACAAACGAATATTATACCCTCTGGGTTCATCAGATAAAGACGCCCCTCTCCGTCATGCGCCTGCTGCTCCGGGACGAGGACAGCGACAATTCGCGCAGGCTGCGGGCGGAGCTTGCGCGGACCGAGCGATACGTCGGGATGGTCTTGGCTTATATCCGCCTGAATTCGTCCGACAGCGACTATGTTATAAAGGAATACAGCCTCGACGGGATAATATCCGCTGCTCTCAAGAGCTTTTCCGCCGAGTTTATCAGCCGCGGGATAAAGCTCGATTACCGTCCGACTGAAATCAAGGTTATAACCGACGAAAAATGGCTGCTTTTCGTAATAGAGCAGATACTCTCAAACGCCTTAAAGTATACAAAGAAAGGCACGGTGTCCGTATATGCCCGCGGTGAAGAGCTGCACATAAGCGACACGGGAATAGGCATAGCGGCGTGCGACCTGCCGAGGATATTTGAGAGCGGCTATACGGGCGGAAACGGCAGGACGGACATGAGCGCGAGCGGCATAGGACTTTACCTGTGCAAAAGAATTTGCTCAAAGCTCGGGCACGGGATAAGCGCCCGCTCCGAGGTCGGCAAAGGCACGGATATCTCAATCGACTTATCGCGGAGAAAGACCGTATTTGAATAACCTTACGAAAATGTAATGCGCGGCGGGCAAACGTAAGACGTTTCTATGTCGCGCAGCGCTTTTTTGCGGTAAAATAAGCAAAAAGGAAATGAGGTAGCAAAATGAAGATACTCACGGTAAGCGGAGTAAAAAAGACATACAGCTCACGTTTCGGTGCAAGCCGCGTCGAGGCATTAAAAAATGTTTCGTTCGACGTAGAAAAGGGTGAGTTCGTCGCGATAATGGGCGAATCCGGCTCGGGTAAGACGACTCTTCTCAATATATTGGCAGCCCTCGACAAGCCGAGCGCGGGCAAGGTCACCCTCGACGGTATGGAGATATCGGCTCTGCGCGACTCGGAGATTGCGGCGTACCGCAGGGACAATCTCGGCTTTGTCTTTCAGGACTTCAATCTTCTCGACACCTTCTCCGCGGAGGACAATATATTTCTGCCGCTCGTTCTCGCGGGCAAGCCGTATCAGCTCATGCGCGAGCGCCTTGATGCGCTCTCCGACAGGCTCGGTATAGATAAGCTCTTAAAGAAATACCCGTATGAGCTGTCGGGCGGGCAGAGGCAGAGGGTCGCCGTCGCACGGGCGCTTATAACCGAGCCGAAGGTCATACTCGCCGACGAGCCGACGGGAGCGCTCGACTCAAAGGCAACAGACGAGCTGCTCGGACTTTTCACCGAGATAAATTCGACGGGTCAGACGATACTCATGGTAACTCACTCGGTAAAGGCGGCATCTCACGCGTCGAGAGTGCTCTTTATAAAGGACGGCGAGGTATTTCATCAGATTTACCGTGCGGACGCCTCATACGAGCGTTTCTATCAGACGGTTTCAGCCGCGCTTACCATGATAACGACGGGCGGTGACGGACAGTGAAGCCTTTATTCTATCCCCGTCTCGCGCTCGGCTCCATCTCAAAAAACAAGCGCATGTACGTGCCATACATAATCTCATGTACGGGCATGGTAGCCGTATTTTATATCATCCATTACCTCGCCGCCATGCGTTCGCTCGACTATATGCCGGGAGGCGGGTCGACCGCGAGAATACTCGGCTTCGGCGTGTGGACCGTCGCCGTTTTCGCCCTGCTCTTCCTCGCCTATACGGATAAATTTTTGCTGAAGAGACGTCAGAGGGAGTACGGCATCTACAGCGTGCTCGGCATGAGCAAGAGAAATATAGCGCGCGTATACGCGTGCGAAACGGTAATGCTTTTAGCCTTTTCACTCGTTGTCGGAACTGCAATAGGAATACTGCTCTCAAAGGCAGCCGAGCTTGCGCTCGTGCGGCTGATAGGAGGGGACGTCTCATATATTTTCTATATAAGTGAAGAGGCAACATATGACACGTTTTTAATTTTCGGCATAATTTTCTTCGCCCTTTTCGTGCGCGGCATGATATCCGTCATACGCATGAACCCCCTCTCGCTCATGAAAAGCGAAAGCGCGGGCGACAAGCCGCCGAGGGCGAACTATCTTTTCGCCGTTATCGGCTCTGTAATTCTTATCGGTGCGTATATAATAGCTCTGTCGATAAAAAATCCCATACTCGCCGTGGCTTGGTTCTTTGTCGCCGTGCTCATGGTCATATTCGGCACGTATATGCTGTTTATTTTCGGCTCGGTAGTGTTATGCAGGCTTTTGAAGAAAAACAAAAAGTACTATTATAATCCGCGTCACTTCGTCTCCGTCTCGTCGATGTCATTCCGCATGAAGAGAAACGGCGCGGGGCTTGCCTCGATATGCATTCTCCTGACCACCGTCACGGTAATAGCGACGGGCACGGGCAGCCTCTTTTTCGGCAAGGAAAATATACTGAATTCATCTTATAAGAGAGGAATAAACGTAAGTATAAATTATGCGTCCGACGAGGATGAAGCATCTTATACGCCCGAGAAAGTGCAGTTCGTAAAGGATAAGATAAACGCCGTCGCGGAGAAATCGGGACTGAACCGTGAGGATGTCCTCACGTATGTATACGACGACAGCACCGCTCTGCTGCGCGGCAGAGCGCTTATCACCGACCGCGAGGAGGTAAATAAACTGAACACGTCAAACGCAGATGATATCCGTCAGGTATATTATTTATCCCTCGACGACTACAACAGCGTGGCGGGCAGTAGCGAAAGCCTCGGTAATGACGAGGTAATAGTATATTCCGCGGTTGAAACGGATAAAGTCCCGGAGCTTATTCTCGCCGACGGAACAGTGCTGAAAATAAAAAAATACACGGACGAGCCGATAGTAAATCCGAGTGTCGCCGACCAGGTCACACCGACATTCTGCATAATATCGTCCGACCCGAAATCGCTTTACGAGCACGCAGTAAACGACACGGGTTCGTCAATGTTTTATAAATACTGCCCGAAGCTGATATATTGCTTTGACGTGTCATCTTCGTCCGCGCAGGCGGAGATACAGCTTGCCGACGACATAAGAGAAGAGCTGCGCATGATTAGCTTAAATGACGACGAGCTGCTCTACGGCTTTGCCGTTTCGAGCAAGGAAAAAATGCGCGCGAATTCTTTCGGCACATTCGGCGGTATATTCTACCTCGGCATAATTCTCTCGATAGTGTTCATCGCCGCGACCGTCCTTATTATATATTATAAGCAGGTAACGGAGGGATACGAGGACGAGAAGAGATTTAAGATAATGCAGAATATCGGCATGACGGAGCGGGATATAAAGAAAAATGTAAATTCCCAGATGCTCACGGTATTCATGCTCCCATTCGCCGCCGCGATATGCCACTTTGCCTTTGCGTACCCGATGATACGTCGGCTGCTGTACCTTTTCAGCCTGAGCAATGACAGACTGACCTTAGCCGTCTCGGCTTTATCCATAGCTGTCTTTGCCCTGCTCTACACTGCGGTATATAAGCTCACGTCAAACACATATGTCGCAATAGTCAGCAGACACGGAAAATAAGCTAAGACAAAAATAAAAAGCCCCGCCGCCCCTTCGTCACACGAAAAAAATCACCGATGATTTCCCTATGGAAGGACTCATCGGTGGTTTTTATTTTTTTATAAGTATAAATTTGTCGGCGGCATCTGCTTTTTCCGCGATATCCGCCGTCAAATCGGGAAAATTTATCTGTAGTTTTCGGCTTGCTTTGTGAACATACCGTAGTATATTCCCCCGAGAGCCATAAGCTCGTCATGCGTCCCTTCCTCCTTTAAAGAGCCGCCGCTCATGACAAGTATTTTATCCATATTTCTGACCGAGGACAGACGATGAGCAACCATCACCGTTGTCGTGTCGCCCGTACTTTGAGTAAGCAGCCTGTTCAATTCGTATTCCGCTATCGGGTCGAGCGCGGATGACGGCTCGTCCAGTATCAGAAGTCCGAATTTACGCATTGTCAGACGAGCTATTGCTATCTTCTGCGCTTCCCCTCCCGACACCATTATGCCGTTCTCGTCAAATTCCCGCGTCATAATGCTGTCGTCGGATGCATTGTTTTTTCTTAAGATTGCATCAATTCCGAACTTTTTCTCCGCGTCTGCCGACAGGTTCTCGGCTTCTCCGTACAGTCTCAGGTTTTCCGCAAGAGAAAGGGCATATATATTTGTATTCTGAAAAGCAACGCCTATCGTATTCCGCAGCTCCGTTATATCGTAAGAGCGCAGCGGGATACCGTTTATAAGTATTTCCCCCGAAGTCGGGTCGTAAAGACCGAGGAGCAGCTTCACGAGCGTCGATTTTCCCGCGCCGTTTTCACCCACTATAGCGATTTTTTCACCCGGATTTATTTTGAAATCAAGCTTTTTTAAACAGAAATCCGAGTTGGGATAGTGAAACGAAACATCACGGAAAGCAACCTCATACGGCTTATCGGTATCAACCCGTTTCCCGCCGCACACCTCGTTCTCGTAGCCGAAGAAATCGCGTATCTTTCCGCCGTACACGCTGAGTCGGTTAAAAGTCCTGAATAAATCAAACAGCGAGTAGAATATGTCATTAAGCTTTTCGCTCGCCATTATCATCGTTATATACGCGCCCGCCTCGGCAATACGTCCCGAATAAATGCTTTTTGCTATTCCGAGGACTATCAAAAGCTCCGCGAGACGTACCAATAGGTCATTAATAAAGAAAAGATAAAAGGTCTTTTTTATGTATTTTTTTATTACGGAAAGTCTGCCCTGTGCCGCCTCGTCATAGTTTTTCAGGACAGCCTCTTTCAACTTTGTCGTCCGAAGCTCCGCCGCATAGGTATTCACGTAAAAAATCCTGTGGCAATAGTCAAGCTTGCGGTTTACGGGCATCATTTCGGCATCTTTATCCACGTCGTTTTTGTTTACTCTCGACACGACAAACGATTTGAGCAGAAAGCTGACCGCAATAATAATTATCACCCACGCGCTGCCGGACATCAACACCGCCGCCATAGAGAAAACGGTTATGAGCGTAGTTAAAAACGAAAAAAGGAAGCGCGACGCCTCGGCGCTTTTACCCGCGTAATCCCTTACCGCGAGGGAAAAGTTGTTGTAATAGTCCGGGTCGTCCGTGTACGAATATCTCGTTTTTGCGCTTTTCTCATATATCGAGCGGTTTATCTTAGGAGTAATCCTGCTTTCGACGGATTGACTTATCACATTGCCGTACAAATCGTCAAACAGCGTTATAACGAGGAGAACAGCCTCAAAGCCGACAGCCGTGAGAACAATGCGAAAAAACGGCTCACCGTCTGAGAGCAGCCGCAGTACAGCCTGAGGAAAATATATCTGAATTAAGGAATCGACGGGAAGAACAATACATGAAAATATAAGCGATACCGCTATATAAACTTTCCCGTACTTTGCATACGGCTTTAAGAGCCAAAAAAAGTTTCGCATAGCACTCCTTCAAAGTCTCGCTATTAAGTGCGTTTAGAAATGTTTGCATTTATTATTTTATAAACAAATTCATAATACATTTTTCGCAAAAATGATTGTATTACTTTGAGGTTAAAATTCTATCAATTTCAGATAGTGCACCATCGGTACAACTATATTCCACATAATATCCCCTTGTTGACTTTACAAGTCTTGTCAAATCAGCACACAGCTGTTTTGAAGATTCCGAGTTTCTAACATTTTTTATACCACTGTAGTCATATAATAGCACAATATGTAATTATTGTTAACGCGCAATTTGCAATTTTGATAAAATTGTTTTTAAAAAATACATATAAATGATTTTTCAAAAAAAGAAGCCCTTACCACGGGCTTCTGCGTTTATTTTCGGTTAATTCAGAATAAAATTAGCAATTTTCACATATTCTCAAACACCTCGACTCCGCGGCAGCGCAGCCACATATATATGGCGCACGACAGCGCACACATGACG
>CAKSEI010000076.1 GCA_934446285.1 uncultured Eubacteriales bacterium
TTAACGTGTCCGAAGTCCTCATCCGAGAGCACTCTCCACGGGGCAGCGGAAAACTGTATCATCGGCAGCAGAGCCGTAGCTGCGCAATATCGCAGGAAAAGCTCAGGATCAAAGTCCTTTGCCCCCGGGAGAAAGTCGAGCCATATGCCGCCGCCTACCATATCGGGGCAGGAGAAAGCATATCCGAGGCTTGACTGCGAGAGGGTGTTCGGTATGACCTCGGCGAGTCCGTTTTCCGTCCACGAATGGCTCTTGTCGGACAGCCGCCATACGCCGGCTCCTCCCGCACAGCGATATGCCGAGCGGACCTCGTTATATTCATATCTCTTGCCGAATTCCGCCCATGCCTGCGAAAGCTCGAGGGCATTTGCTCCTGAGGCTGATACGGTGTTTTTATACGAATCCGCACTTCCTCCGTCGAATTTAAAGCCGTCGACGCCGTAGTCATGCATCAGCGCGTCAAGCTCATCGCCGAAGAGCTTTCTGTCCACGGGATTTGTCAGGTCGAGCGCGGGCGAGCGCCCGTTCCACCACTGTATAACCGCAGGCTCACCCGTCTCCGGATCGCGCACAAGTCCGCCCTGCCCCCTGAGTATTTCGTACTCCTCGGTGTCGGCGAAAATGTATGAGCAAACCCAAAGTATGACCTTGAAGCCGAGCGAATGCAGCCCGTCAATCATTTCTTTCGGATGGGGTATCTTCTTTTCGTTAAATTTCCACGAGCCGTACCCGCGTGCCCACATATCGTCTATCATGAGCACCCCGGGTGTAAAGCCTGCGTCGACTATTCCGTGTGCGTAATTAAGTATCTTCTCCTCCGTCTGGTCGTACATTATCTCAATCCAGTCGTTGAACTGCGGAGATGAGAAAAACACCTCGGGAGGCATTTTTCCGTCGGGCGGGAAAAAGTTCGTGCATGCGTCCTTATAAGCGCCGCGCAGAGAGCCGAAGCCCTCACGCAGGATTATCTCGCCGCGGCTCGAGCTTATGTCTATTTTACCGCTCGAAATACGGGCGATAAAGCCCTTTTCGCACCATATATATCTGCCGTTTGAGGAGATCATGAGCGGGTTTACCGCATTTGAGCAGGTTGCATTTTCAACGTCGACCGTCTCACATGTACTCTCGTCATACGGGTACAGCCGTCCGTCCTGAACGGACGGACCGTACCATAGCTCGTCTTTTTCTATTTCTACAATCATATCTTCCTGAGTACGGGAACTCTGTCAAAGGGCGCGGGTACGGTTACTGTCTTGCCGCCGTCATATACCTTTCCGTCCTCGGACTGCCACTTGCCCGAGGGCAGACGAACCTCACGCTCTCTCTTGCCCTTCTCAAGGCAGGGGGCGATAAGCAGGCTGTCGCCGAGCATGAACTGGTCCTTGCAGTCGTAAAGACCTTCGCCGGGGAAGACATACTCCATGTGACGTACTGCCGGTTCGCCTGTTTCCGCAGTGTGCTTTATAAGATCCTTTATTACGGGCAAATATTCTTTGCGCTGCTTCATCAGGCTCTTTATGCATGCGTACTCTTCATCGTTCAGCACGCGCCACGGTGCGGCGGAGAACTGTATCATCGGAAGAAGAGTGGATGCGGCACAGTAGCGTACAAACAATTCAGAATCAAACGCCTTTGCACCGGGCAGGAAGTCGGCGAAAGAGCCGCCGCCTACCATATCGGGGCAGCAGTAGCCGTAGCCGAGAAGACCCTGCATAACGGAGTTGGGGACGATTTCCGCAACGCCGCCTCTGCCCCATGCATGACCCTTGTCGCACAGTCTCTGAACAAGGGGCAGTCCCGCACAGCCGAAGCAGGCACGGAATTCGTTATAGGGGTACTTAAGACCGAATTTTGCCCAAAGCTCGGTCTGACCGGTCGGGAGAATTTTCCTTGCGGTCGTGTCCTTTTCGCCGTAGTAGTTCGAGTCGCCGGCGTCAAATTTGAAGCCGTCCACGCCGTATTCCTTTACGAGACGGGCGGTCTGAGCGGTAAACCATTCCTCGTCGACGGGATTTGTAAGGTCAAGCTCGGCGGAGTATCCGTTCCACCACGATACGAGGCGGATAGCGCCGTTTTCGTCCTTTACAAAGCCGCCCTTTGACGATACCTCGCGGAATTCCGCGCTGTCGGGGGAGACGAAGGGGCATATCCACATTATAACCTTAAAGCCGAGGGTATGCAGCTCGTCAATCATGGCTTTCGGGTCGGGAAACTTTGCCCTGTCGAAATCCCACTTGCCGTAGTAGTTGCTCCATATGTCGTCTATCATGAGTATGCCCGGCTCAAAGCCCTCTTCGACGGCTTTTCTTGCGTAGGCGAGAATATCCTTCTGATTTTGATCGTATATAAGCTCGATCCACGTATTGAATTGAGGGCGTGTGAAAAACTCCTCGGGGGGCAGTACGCCGTTTGAGGGAAAGTGCTTTGCGCAGGCAGCGGCGTAAGCGGTGCGCAGCGTTCCTCTCTCGTCCGAAAAGTCAATTTCTCCGTTAGCGGAATCTGCCGTTATCTCGCCTCCCGAGAAAACGGCGGTAAAGCCCTTGTCGCACCAGAGATATCTGCCGGCGGTAGAGAGCATAAGGGGTGCGGTCTGGTTTCCGCATGAGCAGTGCTCGGTGTCAACAGTCGCCTCCGAGTCCGCTCCGTAGGGATAGTCGAGCGCGTGGACGACCTCCGAGCCGAACCACTTTTCTCCGTCAAGAATTTTTATTTTCATATTTTTAGAGTTCCTTTCAGCACATTTTTTCGGCCATTTTTTTGCCGCCGAGCAGGTGAAAATGCAGATGGCGGACGGACTGAGCGGCGTCGGGACCGCAGTTTGATATTATTCTGTAGCCGCCCGACAGTCCCTCGGACTCCGCTACCTCCGGAATTTTTGCGAATATTTTCGCGACGTTATCGGCGTTATCCGCGTTTATCTCGTCCGCGCCCGCGATATGCCTCTTCGGGATGAAAAGGATGTGTACGGGAGCTTGGGGAGCGATGTCGCGGAATGCGAGTATATCGTCGTCCTCATAGACCTTGTTTGACGGTATTTCACCGTTGATTATTTTGCAGAACAGGCAGTCCATGCTTTTCCTCCGTTGTTTTTCTACCGCTCGGCGCGCAGTGCGGAGGCGGTGCAGTTTACAGCAAGTATATCATAATGTTACTGTTTTTTCAAGCCTTTTTGTTGACTTTGGGCGCGCTATGGGATATAATAAATTGAGAAAATAAAAGGAGGTACTGTTTATGACGGTTACAAAAGAGAGCATAATCGGCGATGTGCTTGATTATGATGAGGGAACGGCTGAATTTTTCTTTGAGATAGGTATGCATTGCCTCGGCTGCCCGTCCTCCCGCGGAGAGAGCATAGAGGACGCGTGTGCGGTTCACGGGACAGACCCCGACGAGCTTGTGGAAAAGCTCAACGCATATTTGGAGAAATAATGCCTGCAGCGGAGTGAAAGCTCCGCTGTTTGTCAAAAATATGGAGTTAAGCAGCAGACTTTCGGCGTGCGCCGCCCTTGTGCGCGGCAGGTGCGTCGCGGATATAGGCACAGACCACGCTTATCTGCCCGTATATCTCATCGAAAAGGGTATATGCGAGCATGCATATGCCTGCGATATAAACGCAGGACCGCTCGCGAGCGCAAGCGAAAATGTACGTAAATACGCCCTTGAGGATAAAATAGAGCTTGTACTCTCGGACGGACTTGACGGCGTGCCCGACGGGAAGTGCGACTGCATTGTCATTGCCGGTATGGGCGGGGAGCTGATATGCAGGATAATCACCGAGTCGCGTTTCTTTAAGAGAAGCGGGGTGAAATTCGTGCTGCAGCCGATGAGCAAGCCCGAGGAAGTGAGAAGAATGCTCTGGCGGGAGGGGTATACTCTCACCGACGACGTGACGGTACGCGAGCGCGGCAGGATGTATCAGATAATGCGCGCTGAGTATACGGGTGAAATTTCACACTTTGATATGTGTGACGCGCTGTGCGGTAAGGTTCGAACAGATGCGGACTACCGCGCACTTATAGAGAATACACTTAAAAAAATACGTAAAAAGGTGCGGGGAATGCGTCTCGCGGGGGCTGACTGCCGCGAAGAGGAGGCGCTTATTTCCGAGATGGAGAGACGCTTATGACGGCAAAAGAGCTTTATTGCAGGCTGGATGAGATGATACCGCCGTCGCTTTCATGCGATTGGGACAACGACGGTCTGATGGTGGAGACAGAGGAGAAGCAGATACGGCGCGCTCTTGTTGCACTTGATGTGACCTCGGATATCGTGGAGAGAGCCGTAGAGGGCGGCTACGACGTTATAGTCTCGCATCACCCGCTCATTTTCAAGCCGCTTAAAAATATAACATGCGGCAATGCAGTGGCGAGAAACGTCGCTGCCTGCCTTACTTACGGTATATCCGTGATGAGCTTTCACACGCGCCTTGACGCGCTTGAGGGCGGGGTGAACGACGCTCTCGCCGAGAGGATAGGGCTTACGGGAGTGCGACCTTTCGACAGCATCGGGAGGGTCGGACGTCTGTCCGCACCCATGAGCGCCCGTGAGTTTGCAGAGTTTCTCTGCGAGAGACTGTCAAGCGACTGCGTAAAGTACGTGGGTGACGGGAACGTAAGCACCGTTGCGCTTGTCGGCGGTGACGGTAAGGATTTCTTCTCTGCGGCGCGTGCCGCGGGCGCGGACACGTACCTAACGGGTCAGATGAGCTATAATATGATGGCTGAGGCGGCGGAGAGCGGAATGAACGTCTTTGAGGCGGGGCATTTCTTCACCGAGCATCCCGTCTGCGGGAGGCTCTCGGATATGCTGCGCTCGCTCGGAATAGAGAGCGATATAGCCGTAAGCAATCCCGTGAATACTGTTTTTTCTTAAGTTGTGTTTACAAGAGACGGTTTTTGTGGTATAATCGGAGTGTAAAAGGACACTCTCGGAGGATAATTTGATTTTAGCACTTGAAGACGCAAAGCGCAATCTTTCGTCGCTTGAAGACGATATAAATGAACTCGGTTCTGCTTTGCGTATAGATAAAATACGCGAGGAGGCTGCCGACCTTGAGACGCAGACCGCCGCTCCCGACTTTTGGTCTGATCAGAGCAAGAGCGGGCCGACTATGCAGAAGATAAAGGTTTTAAAAAATAAGATAAGTAAGTACGACGGACTCCGTTCCCGCCTCGAGGACGCGCAGGTGCTCTGCGATATGGCAATCGAGGAGGACGACGAGGGGCTTGTCGACGAGGTCACGGGCGAGGTTCGTGAAATCGAAAAGGAAAAGGACAGACAGAAGATAGAGGTGCTTCTATCGGGCGAGTACGATGCGAACAACGCTATTCTTTCATTCCATCCCGGTGCGGGCGGAACGGAGGCGCAGGATTGGGCGTTCATGCTCTATCGCATGTACAACCGTTGGGCGGAGAAGCACGGCTACAATGTCAAGCTCCTCGATTGGCTCGACGGAGAAGAGGCAGGGCTTAAGAGCGCCACACTCCTTATAGAGGGACTCAACGCTTACGGGTACTTAAAGAGTGAGAACGGGGTCCACAGGCTCGTGCGTGTATCGCCTTTCGATGCGTCGGGACGCAGACATACGTCCTTTGCCTCGGTCGAGGTCATGCCCGAGTTTGAGGACGACGGCACGATAGAGATTAGGCCCGAGGATATTGAGGTCACGGCTCACCGCTCAAGCGGCGCAGGCGGGCAGCATATAAACAAGACCGACTCCGCAATACGCATCCTGCACATTCCGACGGGTATTACCGTGGGATGTCAGACCGAGCGCAGCCAGCTGCAGAACAAGGAAACCGCGATGAAAATGCTCAAGAGCAAGCTCATGGAGATAAAGGCGCGGGAAAAGCTCGAAAAAATTGAGGACATACAGGGAGTCAAGTCAAATATAGAATGGGGCGCTCAGATACGCTCATATGTATTTATGCCGTACACACTTGCTAAGGATGCACGTACCGGTTATGAGGACGGTAACATTCAGGCTGTTATGGACGGCGAGATAGACGGATTTATAAACGCTTATTTAAAAGCCAATGCATAAGGAGGCAAACTTATGAGAGAAACTATCAAAAAGTCGAAATTCTTTCTCGGCATCGCGCTCATGGCGCAGTCGGTGATGTGCGTGACATTCTTCTTTGCTCTCTGGAGAAAGAAAAAGTCGCTTGCCAACACGTTCCTTGCCGTAGGCGCGGCGGGCGGACTCTGGGGTGCTTACCTCATATATAAGAATGCAAAGGAAATGCAGAGAGAGCAGAAAATTCTCTCCGCCATGGATGCATTCTGCGAGGGCACGGACGACTATATTTTCGACGACGAATGGGTCGATTTACGCGATAAGGACGCTCGTGACGACGAGAATAAGACCGACGGAGAAGAAAAGCCCGAATAAATGAATACCGGCGACGAA
Source organism: uncultured Eubacteriales bacterium (assembly GCA_934446285.1). Lineage (GTDB taxonomy): Bacteria > Bacillota > Clostridia > Oscillospirales > CAG-272 > CAKSEI01. The sequence goes on from CAKSEI010000076.1 coordinate 6,410, forward strand.
CTAAAGGCGATTATCGCGTTGCACGTCGACTGCGACAGTCACCGGGTGACGGATAATACCGAAATATGCGCCGACCTCGGGGCGAGTGAGCTTGCGTTTGTCCGTATTGTTATAGACATAGAAAAAAAGTTCGGAATTACCGTTCCGGACGAGGATATGAGCGAGCTTTCCACATTCGGTCGTATTAGGGATTACGTAGAAAACAAAATAGGCTGAAGGGGTCGCTGTGCGGCCCTTTTCGCTTACGGGTCACTTGTTTTTTGAAGTGGGGTATGGTATAATGTTCGCAGGAACAATCATGCCGCACTTGCGGCATGATAAAAGCCTTGCGGCTTTGCGCGCCCTTGCGTGCGCTGCGTGCGCACCTGCTCCATTCGCGGCACACGGCGATTATCCGCTCTCGGATAACCGTGCCCTGCGGTCACGGCGCTGCCGCTGCCGCCATGCGCCTTAAGATGTTCGCAGGAACAATCATGCCGCACTTGCGGCATGATAAAAGCCTTGCGGCTTTGTGCGCCCTTGCGTGCGCTGCGTGCGCACCTGCTCCATTCGCGGCGCACGGCGGTTATCCGCACGCGGATAACCGTGCCCATACGGTCACGGCGCTGTCGCTGCCGCCATGCGCCTTAAGAT
>CAKSEI010000077.1 GCA_934446285.1 uncultured Eubacteriales bacterium
GCAGGCGCTACTGCGCTCCGCTTTATCCTTTCCGAGCACCGAGAGCAGTCTCGATATGTCGTCGCTGCTCATCCCCGCAAGCTTAGCGCGTATGAGCGGCGCGTTTCCCGCTGCGGCGAGCGCTTTTTCCTTCGGTATTCCGAGCGCATCCGCGATGCATTCGGCAATTGCCGATACCGTGCGCGGGTCTGCGTCAAGGGCTGCCTCAAGCTGCTTCTTATCTATTTCCATCTGCCTCATCTCCTGTATTATGCTATGCTCACGCGCGGCGGATGTTACAAAAAGGCGTATATGATGAAAAAATATCTTGTTCTCTCCGACTCTCACGGCTCTGTCGGAAGTACTGTGCAGGCGATAAGGCTGCACGGAGATGCCGACGGAATAATCTTTCTCGGCGACGGTAAAAGCGACATAGAGTACGCTCGGGGAATTTTTACCGATAAGCAGTTCTTCTGCGTGAGGGGTAACTGCGACGGCGAGTGCTATCCCGAGCTTTACGACTTTACCTCGGAGGGCGTGAGAATACTTTGTATGCACGGTCACACCCACTCGGTAAAGAGCGGGGACGCGGGACTCTTCTCGGCGGCAAAAGGATATGACGTGATTCTTCACGGTCACACGCATGTACAGAGAGAAATCAGCCTTGACTGCGGCGGCAGGCTCGTGCAGATCATGAACCCGGGAGCCGCCGCCGGCGGTTATTTCGGAATATTAAGGTGCGACGGCGGCAGAGCGCTGACCTCGCTCGGGAGGCTTACGTGAATTATATCCCCGACAGAAATACGAAAAAGGCTTATACCGTATCATTTATACTCCTCTTCTCGGGAGTATGTGCTATGATGTGCGCCTCGCTCTCGTCCCGCCCGGTTATCCCGCAGTTTATCGGAGTTGCCGTGTGCGCGCTTGGAATATTCGTTATGTACAGGTACGCTCTTGTGTATTATGTCTACACACTCGATGAGGAGGACTTCGCTGTGACGCGCGTCTCGGGCAGACGAAATCTCACCGTATGCAGACTGCGCTATGCAGATATTTTATACGCGTGCGAAGAGGGAAAAGAGCAGGGGAAATACCGCGCGGTGTCGCGCAGCTTTGACTACGGCGTGCAGCTCGGGCGCAGGAAAAAGTATTGTATTTATATCGCGGACGGCGATAAATTTATGCGCTTAAATATTGAGTGCAGCGGGGAGTTCTTTGCTCTTCTGAAAAATAAGCTTGCACCGGACGCGCAGGAGGAAGAATGACATATATAGTTCTCGATATGGAGTGGAATCAGCCGCCTATAGGCAAAAGGCCCGCTATGGTCCCGTTTGCCCTCGCGTCCGAGATAATGGAATTCGGCGCGGTAAAGCTTGACGACGATTTCCGTCCGGGCGAAGAATATAAGGCTTTTGTTCATCCGAGCTTTTATGCCAAGGTGCATCCGTATGTAAAGCGCATTACGGGAATAGATGAAAAAACGCTGCGTGAAGCACCGTTCTTTCCCGACGCGATGAAGCTTTTCCTTGACTTCTGCGGGGAGGACTTTGCCTTTATAACATGGGGACCCGATGACGTGCCCGCGCTGTGCGACAATCTTCTTGCCCACGGCTTTGACACCGATGTTATCCCGCCGACCTTTGACCTGCAGCATATCTTCAATTCTCAGATAACTCACAATGCAAATCAGGTTTCTCTCTCGGGGGCGTGCGACATTCTCGGCATAGAGCGTCTGCTGCCCGAGCACGACGCGCTTTCGGACGCATATCATACGGCGCTCATATGCGCTTCTCTTGATATGACAAGAGGAATAGCCGAGTACGGGCGCGATACGAGACCCGCGAGAAACTACACTCACCCGCAGAGGAAAGCAAAGAGCAGATATCCTCGCCCGCTCGCAAAAATAAACCTTGACGGGACGGATGATATTCTTTCGGGCGATGACGGCACTTATCTTGCCTGCCCGCTGTGCGGACAGCGCCGCCTCATCGAATACAGACGGTCGGATGCGGACACGTATTTCTCCGCTTTTACATGTCCCGAGCACGGAGATTTTTTCGCAAGGCTTGTGACGGACGGTGTCCGCGGGGCGGGCAGCGGTTACATATACGGAATGACGCCGCACCTGAGAAATATTTATAAGGGCGCGAACGCAAAAGCAAAAATAGTAAGGAAACAAAAGGAAAAGGAACTTGTATAATGTTTACCGACATTACTGGAAAGAAGAGAATGAAACTCGGACTGCATATACATACGAGGCGCTCGGACGGCAGAGCGACTCCCGAGCAGTCCGCGATATATTATAAAGAGGCGGGCTACGATGCCGTAGCCTTTACCGACCACTGGAAGTGGAACGGCGACGGCGAGGTGTGCGGACTGCGAATTCTCCCGGGAATTGAGTACAACAATATAACGGACGGCGAGAACGTAAAGGACGCGCGCAAAGGAGTATTTCACATAGTCGGAATAGGCACGCAGAGCGAGCCGGACGTAAAAGAGGATGCTACACCTCAGCAAATGATAGATGCGATAAATGCAGCGGGAGGAATTGCCGTACTCGCTCATCCGGAGTGGTCGCTTGAAACGGTCGATATGGTGCGTCCCCTTAAGGGAATAGGCGCGACCGAGATATTCAATACCGTATCGGATATACGCGCTTATTCCGGCGGATTTGTCGACAGAGCGGCAGGAGAGGGGATGATTTTTCCGCTCTTTGCTTCGGATGACGTTCATTCGTATACATGGGATAAGTGCGTAGCCTCTGTTATGGTCGACGTGACGGACGGTAAAACCGATACTCTTTCGCTTGTTAGCAAGCTGAAAGCCGGAGAGTTTTACTCTACCTGCGGACCTGAGGTACATATCTCATTTGACGGGGAAAGGGCTACGGTACTCACCTCTCCCGTAAAGAAAATTGCCGTTATGTCGAATGCAGTATGCAGCGACGGCAGATACACCGTGGGAGATGCGCTGACGCAGACCGTTTATTATCCTCAGCCAAACGAGACGTTCCTGCGTGCCGAGGTTTTTGATGCCGAGGGCAGACGCGGGTGGAGCAATATTATCAGGATAAGATAAATAAAAAATCCGGCGTACCGAATGCTGCGGAATTATCGGCGCCGGGTTTTTCATTTTTGCTTGCCGCGGAAGATAAGTGCGATTATAAGCCCCATCATAAGTGAAGCGGTAATGCCGCCGGATGCCGCGCTCATACCGCCGGTCAGAATGCCGACCGCTCCCTTTTCGTCAACTGCCCTGCGCACGCCGTCGGCTATCGTGTAGCCGAAGCCGGTGAGCGGTGTGGTCGCACCGCATCCGGCAAGGGAGACGAGGCGCGGATATACGCCGATCGCCGTGAGAAATACGCCTGCGCATACGTATGAGACGAGAATTCGCGCGGGAGTAAGTGCTGTTTTGTCTATCAATATCTGTGCCGCTACGCACAGTGCGCCGCCCGTGACGAAAGCCCAGAAGAACTGCATTTGCTCACTTCCTTTCGAGTCTGATGAGATGTGCTATGCCGGGTATCGGCTCGCCCTGCTGAACGGATGACGGACTCATGAGCGCTCCCGTTCCGATGAGCAGGACGTTTTTCATTTCTCCCCGTTCCATGGCCGGCAGTATATGTGCGGCGAGCACGGCGGCGGAGCATCCGCAGCCCGAGCCGCCCGCGTGAACGTCCTGTCGGTCTCTGTCGAATATCATAAGACCGCAGTCGGTGTAGCGCGTCTTATCCGAGAAAACGCTCCCGCGCATAAAGTCCGAGACTATCTTGTATCCCTCGTATCCGAGATCACCCGTTGCGATCATGTCGAAGGTATCCGCGTCCGCGCCCGTCATGCGGAAATACCGCGTGAGGGTGTCTATTGCTGCGGGCGCCATAGCAGCCCCCATGTTGTTTAAGTCGGTTATCCCTTTTTCGCATGATATGCCCGGCAGGACCTCGGTAATCCTTACCTTTCCTTTATCCGAGAGTATAAAAGCCCCTGCGCCCGTAACCGTCCACTGGGCTGTCGGAGCGCGCTGTCCGCCGTATTCCACGGGAAAGCGGAATTGCCGCTCGGATGAGTAAAAGTGAGAGGAGCTTACCGCAGCGCAGCGTGAGAAATGTCCTCCGTCCGTCAGCACGGATGCGAGTATCAGTCCCTCGGCTGCCGTCGAGCACGCGCCGTACAGACCGAAAAACGGTATATCGTATCCGAGCAGCCCGTATGCCGAGCCGACACATTGATTCATCAGGTCTCCGGAGAAAAGAGCGTCTACGTCGGTGTCTTTCAAATCCGCCTTATCGAGTGCACGCCGCAGTACTCTGTTCTGCATTTCGGATTCGGATTTTTCCCACGTGTCCTTGCCGAATCTGTCTGTTTCGTCCGTCTCATCAAAGAGCGAGCCGAGAGGACCTTCCTTTTCCTTTTTGCCGCCGATGGCAGCATAGCTCTCAAAGGTCGGCGGGTTATTAAATCTTATTATTTCGCCGCGAGTCATCCGCTCACCGCCTTTATTATCCAGTATATTATGCCGTATATTACGCCGCTTGCCGTGCCGTAGAGTATAACCGGACCGGCTATTGTGAAAATTTTCGCGCCGAGTCCGAGAACCCATCCCTCTGCCTTTGAGTCCATTGCCTGAGAGACTACCGCATTCGCAAATCCGCTGATCGGAACGAGCGTGCCTGCCCCGGCGTGCTTAGCTATTTTTTCGAAAAGCCCCAGCCCGGTCAGTATCGCCGTTATCACGATAATGCTGCAAGGGACAAGCAGCTTTACATTTTCCTCGGATACTCCGACTGCAAGGTAAAGTGAGAAAAGCATCTGCGCCGCAAGGCATATCGCGCCGCCTATGAGAAACGCCTTTACGCAGTCGGAGAAGACAGGCGATTTCTCCGCCCGTGCTTTTGCGTATTTTTTATATTCGTCTTTTGAGATATTCATGTTTTCACCTCACTGCAAGTTTTCCCCGTACCTTTATTTTGATACCGCAGGTTTGCGGGTTTTAGCCGATATTTTTTTCCGGATAAACAGACCTTGCGGGCATGCGCAAAAATACGGCGGTACTCTAACACAAAAGAGAGTTATTAAGCCGCATTTTTTCGCAAAGCAGCGGGGAAAATGGGCTTTTTTACGTGCTTACACGTCTTTCTATGCGGTTTATACAAGCATAGTGCATAATATCAAATATACGTTTTTGTGCAATAAAACAAAAAACGAAAAATATATTGATTTTTGTAACATTTTGATTTATAATAACAATAGGATTTTGGTATGTATATGTTATCATATACATACGCGCATAAATTGACTGTCTGTGCGTGGTTAGGGACAAACGGACGTCGATACATATTGTTAATTAAATTAAGGAGAATTATCACTATGAAGAGAATTATCTCTTTTGCCGTATCGGTGCTTATGGTAATGACAGTTTTCTGCGGTGTACTGACTGTCGGTTCGTCCGCAGCAGATGCCGCAGGCAAGATAACATTCACCTCTGTCGCCGGTCCGATAAACGAAGACGGTACGTTCGAGCTCAAGGTGTATGCGAATGACCTGACGGATTATGGGTTTTACTGCATTTATACAAAGCTGAATTTTGATACAGACGTTATAGATTACAATACTTATGACGCTACTGTTGGCAGAAACAAGATTAAAGTTTTGGGAACAGTAGATAATGCATATAATATTGCTAACGATATCAGCGGTTCAGTATCGCAAATCCTTGCTCAATCAACAAAAGATGGGAAAAAGTCAATACAGTACTTTTCCGATGATTCCGAAATGAGCAGAACTATAGTTATTGCGTCTGTTAATGATTCTGTCAGCTTTCCGTTTGTGTTTAATAAGAATCGTATTTATGAAGCGGTAGATAAAGGTATCATTGAAAAAGATCAGGCGGATGGATATGAGTACAACGAAAACGGAGGGTGTCTTTTTGCGACATATTATCTGAAAGTAAAGGATTTGAGCGCGATAGGCAAGTATGACATCTCAGTGACCATGGATTATCGCAATTCAAAATTGGCGACAGGAGATTTGGAGTTTGTATTAGATCAGACTTGCAGAACCGCTACCGCTGATGACTGTGCGAGCGTCCCCGCGACGATAACTCTCGGTTCAAGCACGGATATCACCGCCTCCGTTGCGGACTCCGCTTCCATCAGATTGAATGCCGATAAAGACCCGACACGCTGCGGTCTGAGATTTGTCGGAACTATAAATGTTCCCGAGGCTAAGCAGAGTGATGTTGTTGACTTCGGCATTGCTATTACCGACGAGAACAGCGATACACCGACAAAGGAGAACAACGAACAGGTTGTTCTGAAGATTCCCGCAAAGGTCAATACCAACGGCGAATCGCTGCGCAAAACCGACGGCAGCATAGACTGGACCAAAGCAGCAGATGCTACGTTCAGCGGAGTTATCTCAAGCATTAAGACGACTAACTACAGCAGAACGTTTACCGCAAAGGTTTACTATCAGTTAAGTGACGGTACTGTAGTTTACTCGACGGGCACTATCGACAGAAGTGTAAAGCAGGTTTACACAAGCATGTTGGCTGATGAAACCGCAAATCAAGATGCTGTTGCTTGGGTAAAAGATTACTTTAAAGGTCATATGAATTAATTCGGGTTTTCTTCCCTCAAAACTATATGACGAAAAAAGAATCCTCTCACGAGGGTTCTTTTTTCGCGTTCATCCGCGAGCTTATTTTATATTGACTTTGGCTCTGATAAAATAGGCGAAAAGTGCCAAAATCAGCCGTGCAGCGGTGTGTGGGGCATAGTTACCCAAAGCGCCCGCACGGCACGCACGACGGCGCGGGCGTGAGTATCTGCGGTCTGCCCGACTTTATTGTGCCGAACGGAGTAGCGTTATTTCAATGCATCGAGATGATGCTTTACGCTCATCATATCGACGAGCATTTCCTCTCTGCGGCTCGGGTCACGCAGCAGAAGCGACGGGTGATAAACAGCGCACATCTCAAAGCGTCCCTTGGTTACCCATATAC
>CAKSEI010000078.1 GCA_934446285.1 uncultured Eubacteriales bacterium
GGCGAGATAGTCGTACCATGTGTCGCCGTCGCTGCCGTATGAGCACGCCTGACTCTTGAGGTCCTTTGAGGTGTCAAGTCCGAGGTAGCTTAAGTACGAGCTGTAGGTGTTCAGCAGATTCATATACGACGCATTGAAAAAATACGACATCTGCGCGCCGTTTATTTCGTAGTTGTCGCTCTTTATCGCGGTGCTGCCGTGCAGCTTTTTATCTGCCACGGGACCTTTGATAAACGCAACGTATGCTACGCCGACAACTATTGCGGCTATCAAAATAATTGAAACGCATACTAAAATGTTGTGGAGCAGCTTTGCCTTCGCAGCGGCGCGGGCAGCAGCCTCCTTTTTAGCTTTTCTTTCGTCAGCGCGTTCAACTCTGACGCGGTTACCTTTTCCCATTGGATGTTTTTCCTTTCGGCATGGTTATTATAGTGATTATACAACACAAGTTGAAATTTTTCAACCGTATTTGTAAAAAAACAGTGTCAGTGCGTTCTGATAAGGCTGTCCGTGCCCTCGCGCAGGGCGCTTGCCGCCTCTCTCATTTCCTCCTCGGTATTGAGAGCGCAAAGGCTTATGCGCAGTGAGCAGTCAGCCTCATGCTCGCTTACGCCGAAGTCGGCGAGGACTCTGTTCCCCGCGTGACCGTGCGAAGAGCAGGCAGAGCCGCTCGAGACGTATATCCCTCTGCCGGAGAGATAGTGGAGCATTGTCTCACTCTTTATGTCCGGCAGAGTTATGTTTATTATGTGCGGGGCGCGCACGGGCGGCTCTTTTACTTTTATGCAGTCGGGAAGAGATGTGACGAAGCACTCTCTCAGTGTGCACAGCTTATCATAGTTTTCGCGCAGGTTTTTAATACCTGCCGAGCACGCCGCTCCCATTCCGATTATACCGAGCGTATTTTCCGTGCCCGAGCGCAGCCCGGACTCCTGACCGCCGCCGAATATAACGGGAGAGAGAGCTTTTTTCTTTATCACATCGGACGAGACCCAGAGCGCGCCCGTTCCCTTAGGTCCGTGTATCTTGTGTGAGCTTACCGTTATCATGTCGGAATAAAGCTTCTCGGGCGTGAACGGGATTTTAAGGAAAGCCTGCACCGCGTCCGTGTGCGTTATGATATCGGGGTTAAACGCCTTTGCAGCACGGAAAAGCGAGGCGACATCGTATATCGCGCCCGTTTCGTTGTTTACCGTCATGAATGAGACGAGAATCGTTCTGCTGTCGAGAGCACTCATAAATGCGCCGGTGTCAACCGCACCTCCCGCAGTCGGTATGCGCACGACGTCAAAGCCGAGAGAAGCGAGGTGCACGGCACTCTCGTTTATTGCGGGATGTTCCGAGGCACCGATGATTATTCTCCCGCCCGCATTTCTCTTTTTAGCAAGTGCGCTGCCAATCACGGCGAGGTTATCCGCCTCCGTGCCCGATGCGCAAAAAAATACACGCGACGATGAGTCGCGCGAGCCTATGGCGCGCATAACGGACGAGCGGGCGCTCTCAACTGCTTTTTCCGCGCGCAGACCGACGGCGTGCAGCGACGACGGATTGCCGTATATTTCATCCGCAGCCCGCGCCATCGCGTCCTTCGCCTCGCGGCACAGAGCGGTCGTTGCGCTGTTGTCAAGATATATTTCTCTCATCAGTGAAATCTGAATTCTTCAATCATTTTTTCGACATCGGAGAGATATTCGTCATACTTTTCCGATGACGCGGTATAGGTCACTATATAGACCGCTCCGCCCTTAACGCATACCGTCTGCATATATTTTGCGGAGACGTCGGAAAATTTACCGGTGTAGACGTACCTGTGCGCCTCGTGACCGTCGAGCAGACACGTCTCGTCGCTCTCAAGCGAAAAGTCGGTGAACGCTCCCTCGAAGTCCGACTTGAACTTTTCCCAATACGATGCGGGGTCGGTTATATCCGAGTCGACGCGCGCAGCCATCACGGAGACGTTTGCGAGCACCGAGTCACTCTTACGCACGTTTATACAGCCGTCGTTTTCGCCGACGAGCCAGCTGCTCGGCGCATAAAAATCGTAATCAACGTAATCGTCAGATGCGCGCTGCATGCCTGCAGGGACGTCCTCGCCTTTCCCGGAGCAGCCCGTGAGCGCGGCGCACACAAGGAGGAGCACCGTAAGAATGTATATTTTTATCTTCATTTCAAATCTACCGCCTTTTGACCAATTATACAATAAAGCGTGATTTATGTCAATAAAAGAAGTATGAATTCCTTGATTTTGAGCGGACTGTGTGGTAAAATATATACTGAAGAAGAAAAAGGTTCGGTGGTATGAGAGACAGAATTCTTATAATCGGTGACATATGGCTCGAGGTTGACATTACGGTTTCTCCCGGCGGCAGGTACGGTACGGGCACGGCTGACGGTTATGCGGAGGGTATAGGCGGCTTTGGCGGGAGCGCCGCTCTTTGCGCGGGCAGGCTCGGATATCCGTGCGTGCTCGCATGCAAGACGGGCAGCGACGCTACGGGCGAGAGGATACGCACATATCTGCTCCACTCGAAGGCGGATGTCAGGTACGTGCTGCCGTCAAAGACGGAAAAGACAGCGGTGATGACGCGCATCTTCGACGGCGAGGCGCACAGGGATATTCTCTATGCGGGGGCGTCCGAGGACTTTTGCGCGCGCGACGCGGAGAAGGCTTTTCTCTGTGAGCCGCAGGCTCTCTACATATCGACATGCAGCCCGGAGGAGGTCCTGCGTGCATCGGTAAGGCACTCCGCGGAGCGCGGTATACCGTCCTTTGTCGTGGTGAGCGAGGGGAAAATCCCCGACCCGTCGGCATTCTACGGTGCGGACACGGTGATACTTACCGATGACAGGGTAAGGACGTTTACCGGAGTCTCGTGCGCGTCGATAGAGGGCTGTATGAAAGCGACGCTCGAGATAAACCGCATGACGGGTGCGAAAAATGTTATTATCAAACGCGGGACGAAGGGTATATACCTAAGCTACGGGAAATACTATCAGACGGTACAGGCTTATTCTCTGCGCGCTCGCAGCACGGACTATGCCGACCCCGCCTTTGACATGGCATATATCGGCTATTATCTGCGCACGGGGCTGCGTGAGCAGGCGTGCGAATATGCAAATATAGTCGGCTCGATTACCGCCTCGCGCGCGGGCAAGCTTATATCCGTGCCGAGCACCGACGAAATAGAAAAATTCGGCAGGGCAAACTGCCCGCGCCTGTACGGAGGGGATAACCTTGAATAGAACGGAGACGGGAAAGTTTATTTCTCACGACGGGAAGAGCGAAATCTTTTATATGACGGTGAGTCCGTGCGACATGCCGCCTCACGCCGTTCTGCAGATATGTCACGGCATGACGGAGCATATCGGCAGATATGCGGACTTTGCCGAGTACCTTGCCTCTCACGGCGTCGCCGTCTGTATGCATGACCATCTCGGCCACGGAAAAAGCTCGCGCGAGGAGGACTACGGCTTCTTCGGCGAGGACGGGGGAATAGAGAATCTAATCGAGGATGTCGAGACGCTGCGTTCGGTGATGAGAAAAAAATATCCGAGCCTGCCTTATGTCATTTTCGGTCACAGCATGGGCTCGTTTATAGTCAGAGAATATCTCACCGCCCATGCGGACGCAGTCGACGGAGCGGTGATATGCGGCACGTCGGGCGGCGGGATCATGATAAAGGCAGCCGAGACGCTCGCGCGCGCGGTCAGACGACTGCGCGGACCGCGTCATCGCAGCAAATTTCTCGAGAGGCTGATGAACGGCAATTTTACAAAGAAATTCAGGGGCGAGGGCGCATACGCGTGGCTTACGCGCGATACGGAAATACAGGAGAAGTACGCCCGTGACCCGGCGTGTACGTTTACTTTTACCGCCGCGGGCTATTGCGACCTTTTCAGAATGATAAACGAGGTAAACGACGACGCGTGGTTCTCATTCTTCCGTCCCGACCTGCCCGTGCTGCTCACGGCGGGGGAGAAAGACCCCGTGGGAGAGAACGGGGAGGGGGTTAAGAAAACCGCCGAGCGCCTTGACGATGCGGGCGTCTGCACAGTGAAGCTGCACCTCTATCCCGACTGCCGTCACGAGATTTTAAACGAGCTTAACAGAGATGAGGTGTATGCGGACATTTTGTCGTTTGTCGACGAGGTGAGCGACGGAGTGGTAAAGGCGAGGACGGGAAGATGGTAATCCTCGGAGTGGACTTCGGAGACAGGCGAACGGGGCTTGCGGTCAGCGACTCATCGGAGTTTTTATCGTCGGGGCTGTGTACGGTTACAGCAGAAGGCAGACGGGCGCTCGCCGAGAAGATTGCGGGTATCGCACGCGAGCGCGGTTGTGAAAAGATAGTCATGGGTCTGCCCCTCAATATGGACGGAAGCGCGGGTGAGCGCGCGGAGAGAGTGCGTATATTCGGCGGTATACTCTCGGAGGTGACGGGACTGAGCGTTGAGTATATGGACGAGAGGTGCACAACCGTCCAGGCGCACGAGTATCTGAACAGCTCGAACAGACGCGGCAAAAAGCGCAAAAACGTCATAGATACCCTCTCGGCGCAGATAATCCTCCAGGATTATCTCGATAATCGCAAAAATACGAAAAATAATACGTAAAAGAGTGGATTTTCTGTTGAATTACTGTCGCTTTTGTGGTAAAATAAAGCGTTGTATTATATATGTTTTTTGAGGTGTTTTATGGCAGAGCTGAGATGGAATCCCATGATTAAGGATTGGGTAATGGTAATATCCAACAGAAACAAAAGGCCGAACATGCCGAAGGACTACTGCCCCTTTTGTCCCGGGTCGGGAAAGGTGCCCGACGACTACACTGTGCTGAAGTACGATAACGACTTCCCGGCGCTCTCGCTGTCTCCTGCGGAACCGGACCGCCCGATGACTGACAGTGCGGCGGGGCTGTACGACGTAGCTCCCGCATACGGTAAGTGCGAGGTTGTCCTCTTTTCACCCGAGCACAACGGTACGCTCTACGGACTGTCGCGTGAGCATATGAGACAGGTTGTTGACCTTTGGCAGGAGAGGTTTGACGCGCTCTCCGCCGACCCGAAAGTAAAATACGTATTTATCTTTGAGAACCGCGGTGAGGAGGTCGGCGTTTCGCAGCCTCATCCGCACGGTCAGATATACGCATACCCATACGTGCCGAAGAAGATTGAGCTTGAGCTTTCCTCGGCAAAGGAGTATAAGGAGGAGCACGGTAAGTGCCTCTTCTGTGCGATGAACGCAGAGGAGAGCGCTTTCGGTGAGCGCGTGATATGCGAGAATGACGGATTTATTGCCTATATTCCTTTCTTTTCCGAGTATGCATACGGCGTTCATATAAGTGCAAAGATGCATATAACGAATATCGGTCAGCTCGACGGCAAGGGAAAGGATGACCTCGGCGATATCATACAGATGATAACGGGAATGTACGACTGCCTCTTTGATACGCGCTTTCCGTATATGATGTGTATGCATAACGCACCCGTGAACGGCGGGGACGTGAGCGGATCGTATCACTTTCACATAGAGATGATTACCGCCATGAGGGGCGCGCACGTGCAGCAGTTCCGCGCATCCAGCGAGTCGGGCGCATGGGCTTGCTGCAATCCGACCTCTCCCGAGAAGAATGCTCAGCAGATGAGAGAGGCTTTAGACAATTATTTATCCCGCAGGGAGGAAAATAAAAGATGAATATACTTGTAACGGGAGGCGCGGGCTACATCGGCTCGCACGCCGTCGCGGCTCTCCGCGAGGCGGGACATAATGTCGTCGTCGTTGACAATCTCGTAAAGGGACACAGAGCTGCGGTGGGTGACGCCAAGCTCTACGTCGGGAATATCGGTGACGAGGACTTTATGGATAAGGTCTTTGCCGAGAATGACATAGACGGGGTTATGCATTTTGCCGCATTTTCGCTCGTCGGAGAGAGCATGGAAAAGCCCTACGAATACTATAACAATAACGTGTGCGAGAGTATGCACCTCTTCCACAGCATGGTGAGAAACGGCGTTAAAAATATCGTCTTTTCCTCGACCGCCGCAACGTTCGGCGAGCCGGAGACGATACCGATAGACGAGAGCGCACCGCAGAAGCCGATAAACACCTACGGTCAGACCAAGCTCGCCATGGAGAATATGCTCAAGTGGTTCGGCGTTGCTTACGGCCTTAGGAGCGTGTGCCTCAGATATTTCAACGTAGCGGGCGCGCACCCGTCGGGAAATATAGGTGAGGACCACACACCCGAGACGCACCTCATCCCGATAGTCCTGCAGGTTGCAGGCGGCGGGCGTGAATACCTCTCGGTATTCGGTGATGACTATCCGACTAAGGACGGCTCGTGCATACGCGACTATATCCACGTTTGCGATCTCGCAGATGCACACATCCTCGCTATGGAGTATATGATGAAAAACAACTGCTCGGACAGCTTCAATCTCGGCTCGGGCGGAGGATACTCAAACTTCGAAATTCTCGAGACGGCAAAGCGCGTAACGGGAAAGGATATCCCATCTAAGGTCGAGGCGCGCAGAGCGGGCGACCCTCCGGTTCTTATCGCCTCGAGCGAAAAAGCCGAGAGAGTCCTCGGCTGGCAGCGCAAGTACGGTATCGAGGATATCATAGCGACCGCATGGAAGTGGCACTCGGGACATCCGAGCGGCTACGGCGACAAATAATAATCTGATTTTTCTCAATGCAGGCGCACGCCTGCATTGTTTGACGGGAGGAAAAATGTCTGTACTCGGAGAATACGAACCGCGCGACGTCCTCGGATATTTCGAGGCGCTGTGCGCCATCCCCCGCGGCTCGGGAAATGAGAGAGCCGTCGCCGACTACATAGTGAGCGTCGCGCGCGGCGCGGGACTTGAATGCCATAGGGACGAATACAATAACGTCCTCGTGAAGAAGGGGGCGCATGAGGGCAGGGAGG
>CAKSEI010000079.1 GCA_934446285.1 uncultured Eubacteriales bacterium
GCCCTTTTGCGGGCTTTTTGTAAAAAGCTCGGCAAAAACTTTTGTATATGAGAAATAATATAAGGTCGCACAACCGTGCAGTGCGGCGAAAGCCTTTTAATTCTTTACTCTAATATTTCGTAAAGCTCAAGCAGTCTGTTCTCCGCCTTTTCCTTTTTCGCCCAAAGCTCGGTGAGAGTTACGTAATCGCTGCCGTCCGTTTTACTTATTTTTTTGTCTATTTCGGCAATCTCGGACTCAAGCGCCTCCGCCTCCTTTTCTGCACGGCGCAGCCGCGTTTCATTCTTTCGCTTTTCTGCTGCCGCCTTTTTCTGCTCGAGAAAGTCATTTTTCGCAGCCGTCACGGGCTTTACCCTTACCGCGTGGGTTGTTGATGATGCACCCGAAGTTAAGTGAGCTTCGAGATACTCTTCTGCCTCGCGATACGGTCCGTCATATAGAAAAGTCCCGCCGTCCTCGCGCAGATAAAGCATACGCGTAGAGAGCACATCGGTAAAGTACCTGTCGTGCGAAACGGCAATAACCGTGCCGCCGTAATTTTTCAGGGCATCCTCAAGCACCTCGCGCGTGCCGATGTCAAGGTGGTTTGTCGGCTCATCGAGAATAAGAAGATTTGTCGGAGTCATCGACAGCTTTGCGAGGGTCAGCCTCGCCCGTTCCCCGCCCGAAAGCTCGCCTACCCGCTTTTCCACGTCATCACCCTTAAAGAGAAAAAGTGCAAGACGCGAGCGTATCTTGCCGACGGGGGCTGCCGGGCTGACGCGCCATAGCTCCTCGAGGACGGTATTATGCGGCAGGAGCTGCTGATTTTCCTGATCATAGTAGCCGCAAAGCACGCGGTGTCCGAATTCGAAATACCCGCCCGAGGGGGCTTCAAAACCGTTGAGAATTTTTATGAGTGTCGATTTTCCCGTTCCGTTTGCACCGGAGATAAAGAGCCTTTCGCCGCGCTTGAGCACAAGATCAAGCCCCGAGAAAAGCACTCTGTCCCCGAATTTTTTCGTGAGATTTTCGAGGATTAGAACGTCGTTTCCGCTCGCATCCGCCTCTGCAAATCTCAGACGTATATTCTCGGGCAGATCCTCCGGCTTTTCGATAATATCCATTTTCTCGATAGCCTTTTCACGTGAGTGAGCAGCGATAAGGTTTCTCTCCCTATTCCACTGCTTTTGCTGCTCTATGTACTCGAGCTGCCTTTTTATCTCGCGCTGCTGCGTCTGATAGTGCTTTAGCTCAGTTTCCCTGTTTATCTTTTTCTCGGCGTAATATGCGGAATAATTTCCGTTGTATACACGGCTCTTGCCGTGCTCGATTTCGACCGTCTTCCCCGTTACTCTGTCAAGGAAGTAGCGGTCGTGCGATACAACGAGCACAGTGCCCCTGTACGAGCGCAAATGCTCCTCAAGCCATGTAAGCGACTCGGTATCAAGGTGGTTGGTCGGCTCATCGAGAATAAGCAGGTCAGGGCTCGACGTGAGCAGCTTTGCAAGCGCGGTGCGCGTTTTCTGACCTCCCGAAAAGGAATTTACGCTGCGTCCCCAAGTGCTCTCATCAAACCCGAGATGGCCGAGCACTGCAGTGCAGCGAGTCCTGTACTCAAGTCCGCCTTGCGCGATATATTTTTCATGCAGCTTAGAGAAGCGCTCTGCAAGCTCCGCCTCACCTTTATCAAGCCTCTTTTGCAGAGCGTCAAGCTCCTCCTCAAGCTTTATCAGATAAGAGTAAGAGAGCAGCATTTCGTCGAGCAGCGTGTTGTCCGAGTCAAGCTCGGCATTCTGCCTGAGAATTCCGACGGACAGCCCCTTCGGAATGTAGACAGTACCGCCGTAATCCTTTATTTCCCCGGTAATAATTTTTAACAGTGTGGTTTTTCCTGCGCCGTTCACGCCGACAAGTCCGACTCTCTCGTGCTCCTCTATGGAGAAAGTCACGTTCTCAATAATGCTTTTTACACCTATGGAATATGAAATTTTTTCGCATCCGAGAGCAATCAAAGCTTAGCCCCCTCCCTTAAATGTGCCGCACATTCCTCAATGGTTTTTCTTTCGTCATACGGCAGCTTTTTTCCGCGTACAAGGTCGTAGTCCTGATGCCCTTTGCCCGCAAAAACAATAACGTCCCCCGCGCGCGAATTGCGCAGAGTCCATTCTATAGCCCGACGCCTGTCGGGTATTACCTCGTGGGGTAAATTTCCCAATCCTTTTTCGATATCGGATGCTATCTTCATCGGGTCTTCAAAGTCCGGGTCATCGCTCGTGATAACGGCAAAATCGGCAAGCTCAGCCGCCACTCGCCCCATAGCACCGCGGCGCAGCTCCGTTCGTCCTCCGACCGATCCGAAAAGCACGATAAGCCTCTCCGGCTCGTACTCGCGTACAGCTGTAAGGACGTTTCTAAGGCTCACGTCATTATGTGCAAAGTCAACAATACATGTACACCACGGCAGGGCGTCAACCGTCTCAAATCGCCCCTTAACGCTGCAGTCCCGCACGGACTTTGCGCACTGCTCATATGTAAGTCCGAGGCGCGAGCACACGGCAAATGCCGCGAGGATATTATATATGCTGTACCTGCCGGGGATGCGGCTCGACACCTTGACCTGTCCGCCTTCTCCGGCGACTGTAAAGCTGATGCCGAACGAGCTTTTCTCCTTCCATAGGCTCTGAGCATATGCCGTAAGGTCCGCGGGATTATTCATGCCGTAGGTTACCGTCTGACCCGCCGCGCGCGAAAGAAAATACGGCGCATACTCGTCGTCCGCATTAATTACCGACACATGAGAGCATGCGGGGAGATTTCCTTTGCACTCTCTGTAGTGGTCAAAATCGCGGCACTCTCCGGGACCTATATGGTCGCCCTTGTATAGATTTGTGAAAACGCCGATATCAAAGGTTATGCCGAAAACACGCTTGCATAGATAAGCCTGAGATGAGACCTCCATGACGCAGTATTCCGTGCCGCACGCCGCCATCTGTGCAAAATATTTATGGAGAAGATAGCTCTCGGGCGTCGTATTTGCCGTATGTATGTATTTATCCGCGTAATAAACGCCGAGCGAGCCTATCATGCCCGCCCTGCGTCCGTTTTTCTCAAGTATATGGCGTATGATATATGCGGTGGTCGTCTTGCCCTTTGTACCCGTTATGCCGATAAGCTTAAGCTTTTTTGCGGGAAAATCGAAAAAAGCAGCCGAAAGCTGCGCCAGCGCCTCCGACGTGTCGCGCACGTATACGACCGCTGCGTCCTCAGGCAGGCTCTGCTCATCCTCGCACACAAACATTCTGCATCCCTGCGCGTATGCGCTGCAAACAAATCTGTGTCCATCTGTTTTTGCACCGCGCAGGGCGACAAAGACTGTGCCTGCGCGCGCCTTCCGTGAATCGTAGACTATATCCTCCGCCTCGGCATCAAAAAGGCCCTGAAAAACTATATCAGCTTTTTTCAGCAGTTCCGAAAAGAGCATTCGCGCTCCTCCTCAAATTTTATTAGGTCGTCGGAAAATCCGATGGGTCTGCCTCCGCAGAGAACTATCGACCGACATGCGAGCACCTCAAGGGAGTCGGTGTACAGAGCGCCGTCAAGCCCTTCATCGCGCTTTAGAAGAGACAGCTCGGTGCAGCCGAGAATAAGTCTCTCACACCCGCGCTCGGTAAGTCTGCGGCTCACGGCATGAAAAGCGTCCATGTCCGCTCTCTTACCCGCCTTTATCTGCCCGTATATTATATCCATAAGTATGTCTCTGTCCGCTTTTTCGGGAACAGTACAGTCAATTCCCGTCTCCCGGCAGACATGAGCGTAAGCACCGCTAAAGACAGTGCCCTCGGTCGCAAGCAGCCCTATATGCGAGATACCGAGGCTCTTTATGTACAGCGCAGTCTCGCGTATGATATTTATAACCGGAATTCCGACGGAGCGCGCTATCTCGTCATAAAAGTAGTGAGCCGTATTGCACGGTATCGCTATATAGTCCGCACCGAAAGCCTCAAGGCGGCGGGCACAGTCAGCCATACAGGGCAGCGGGTCTTCCCCGTTTCCGAGGATAAAGCCGGTTCTGTCCGGTGTGGACGCGGCTGACGCAAGCACAAGGTCTATATGGTCGGAGTCGCACTCAGAGGCAGTGTGCGCAGTTATCATATCGTAGAAATACGCGCTCGACGCCGGTCCTAAGCCCCCGAGAACTCCGAGAACAGGTGATTTCATTGCTTTTCTACCTTATAGTACGTCTTGAATTTCTTTATGTGATGATACTTGTGCAGCAAAGCGAAAAGGCATCTGCGCGGGTTAAAGCGCAGATCCGGCGGATACTCAAGAGAGGAATATTTCCTGCCGCATTTTTTCAGATTCATCGCGTGATACGCAAGGTCGGCGGGCACGTATTTTTTCACCACACAGTCGGGGATATAGCTCCAGAATATCTCGCTCCCGTTAACGGCGCAGCCATCGGTAATATTCCCCGTTATCCTGTCCTCTACGATAAGGCGCGCGATATTATAGCCCGCGGCGGTGACGTAGTAGTTGCTGCGCCCCTGACGGGTGTTTATCTCAAAGGCACGGTAGGTGTCCGTGCGCGCATCGTACTTTATATCAAAGTTTGAGAAGCCGACGTACCCGATATCCTCAAGGAAGGTTTTGAAGCGTTCGGTAAGCTCCTTTTTGTGCTCGGTGACTATAGCGCAATGGTTGCCGAGCCCCTTAGGTGTGTGTTCCTCAAGCAGTACGTGACCGAGACACATCATGCGCACCTTGCCGTTCTTATCGGAATAAGAGGTTAGCACGTACATGTGTGAGTCGTCGCCGGGGATGAAGTCCTGAATAACGCAGTTCATCTCATAGCCCGACGAATAAATGCGCCCGAGAATACCGCGCGCCTCGTCGGGTCTGTGCGCGACATAGACCTTCTTCATTCCCTCAAAAGGATGATGCCAATACTCGGCGCTCGACGACGGCTTTATTATAACGGGATAATCAAAAGGCAGGCTGTCAAGGCGAGATGCGTCGTCCCCCTTTCTCCACACGACTGTCTCCGGGTAAGGAATTCCGTACCGCTTGCAATAGTCGTAGAATATATCCTTCTGCGTTATATCGCGCACAAGCTCGGCGGAGCTGTACGGCATTATGTAAAGGTCGTCAAGCTCGCTCATATGCTCGGTTATAAACATGGCATACTCATCCGTGCAGCCGAGCAGAATACGCTTGCCCTCGTGAGAGGCGGCAAAGTCACGCAGCGTACTTATCGCCGTATCGGCGTCCCCGAGGTCGGGCACGGCGGTAAAATGCACTATTCGGCTGTGATTTGTCGCCCCGAGCGGGTATTTGCCGAATGCGTAAGACGCCGCTCCGTACTCCTCGTGAAAAGCACGCGCGACATTATAACAGTTTAAGTCGGCTCCCAAAAGAACCGGAATAATTTTTTCCTTCATCATCACTCAAAATCTATAAAGAACCTTTTGTACCATGTAAGAAAAGTAAATACCGTCCATATTTTGCGCCCGTTGTTGGCTCTTTCCTCCTTATGGTCGCAGAGCAGGCGCATGATTTTATCCGTATCGAAAAATTCGGCGGCAAAGTCGGAGGTAAAATAATCCTTTACGATATTAAAATATTTGTCCTCCCTCAGCCAATATCTTATCGGAACGGGAAAGCCCTTTTTCTCCCTGTCCGCCCAGTCATCCGGCAGGACGCGGTTTGCTGCTTTGCGGAAAACGTACTTCGTATTTTTGCCGTTTATTTTATATTCCGACGGGATTGTGCCCGCCATACGCATAACCTCTTTATCGAGAAAAGGAACGCGCAGCTCGAGCGAATGAGCCATACTCATCTTATCTGCCTTCAGCAGAATGTCCCCGGGCAGCCATAGATTAAGGTCGGCATACTGCTTTTTTACAAGCTCGCTCTTGCCCTTTATCCTCTCGAAAATGGGGGAAATGACCTGTCTCGCACTCTTTCCGCCCCTGTATTCGGGCTTGAGAAGGTCGAGAGCCTCCTTATCGTCGAAAATATGTGCCTGACCGTAATAATAATCCTCGGGCCTTCCCGAATTTTTTATTATAAAGTCGTGTCCCTTGAAGTACGGCAGGTGCTTTGCGGCACGCGCGGCGGCACGGCGAAGAGGTGCAGGAATTTTGCGGTATTTTACGGCAAGTCCGCTCACGTTATACTCTTCGTATCCCGCGAATATCTCGTCTGCGCCCTCTCCCGAAAGGACGACCGTCACGTGCTCCGAGGCGAGCTTCGCCAAGAACCACAGCGGCACGCACGACGGGTTTGACTGCGGCTCGTCCATGTGGTACTGTATCTCGGGAAAAGCGTCAAAGCATTCGTCCGCCGTCAGCAGCCTGCGGTAATTCTTTATCCCGAGCTTTTCAGACAGCTCCGCTGAGTAGTTTGTTTCGTTAAATTTATTGTAGTCAAATCCGACGGAGAACGTCTCGTCGGGCATCTGCAGCGCCGTTATATAGCTCGAGTCGACACCGCCCGAGAGAAACGCCCCGACCTTAACGTCACTTATCTTATGAGCCTTTACGCTGTCCTTTACCGTGCTTTCAATCTCCGATATGCAGTCGTCAAAGGAAATATTCTTCTCATCAAAGACTGCATCCCAATAGCGCGTAACGGACATTTTACCGTCGCGATAGAAAAAATAATGCGCGGGAGGCAGTTTATTCACCCCGTCGAAGAATGTCTGTTCATCGGCGGAATACTGATATGTAAGATAAGCTCTGAGCACTTCTCTGCTTACCCGCCTCTCAAAGCGCGGGTGGTCGAGAAAGCTCTTTATCTCCGAGCCGAAGATAAATTCTCCGTCGTTTGTTTTGCCGTAGTAAAACGGCTTTATTCCGAAATAATCGCGTGCACCGAAGAGACTCTTGTCCCGCTCGTTCCATATGACGAAAGCGAACATGCCTCTCAGGCGTCTGACGATAT
>CAKSEI010000080.1 GCA_934446285.1 uncultured Eubacteriales bacterium
GAGCGATACGTCTGCCTGCTTTTTTTCGTCGTACATGTCGAGGTATCTGCGTGCCTTTTCCGCCTCGCGCTCGAGCGGAGCGACCCGCCCCTCAATCTCCGAAAGGATGTCGGTCACACGCACGAGGTTATTTTCCGTTTCGTCGAGTTTGCGCTCGGCTTCTTTCTTTTTATATCTGTATTTGGATATTCCCGCGGCTTCCTCGAATATAAAGCGCCTGTCCTCGCTTTTCGCCGAGACTATCTCGGAAATCTTTCCCTGACCTATGACCGAGTAGCCGGTGCGCCCGATACCGGTATTCATGAAAAGCTCCGCGATATCGCGCAGTCTGACGGGGCGCGAATTTATGAGATACTCGCTCTCGCCCGTGCGGTAATAGCGGCGGGTTACGGTGACCTCGTCGTATTCGATATTCATGCGGTTGTTCTTATCTGTATTGTCGATGGTTATGGACACCTCGGCATAGCCCATCTGACGGCGAGTGTCCGTGCCGCCGAATATGACGTCCTCCATCTTACTGCCGCGTATGTTTTTTGACGATATCTCGCCGAGAACCCAGCGGATAGCGTCGGAAATATTGGATTTTCCGCTTCCGTTCGGACCTACTATCACCGTGACACCGTAGTCAAAGTTGACAGTGGTCTTTTCCGGAAACGATTTGAACCCCTGCATCTCAAGTACCTTTATCCGCATTGTCGTTCTCCCGTTTCATTCTACAGTTATATTATACCCTAAGAGCCCCTTTTTTTCAACGATTTTTACGTTTTTTATGCCGTATTCGTCCCGTAGGCGCTTCTCGTTGCGCTTTCTCTGACCTATTACCTGCGAGAGCTTCCCGATGGAGCAGCATACCTTTATCTCTCCGCGCGCACGTGCGGCGGCAAAGCCCTCTGAAGTTATTATCCTCTTGAAGAAAAGCTCACTTTTTACCATTTCTCCGGTCGCGGGGTGATAAAATCCGCCCGCGATGCTCGAACCGTCAAGCAGATTGTCCTGCGCACACAGGCCTATGCGCAGTATCTCAAGCCCCGCAGAGACAAAGATATCGAGCACGTCCGCGCTGCGCCGTATGACCTCATCCTCGGGAAGCGGTGAGAAAGCGCCCGAGAGCATCATTCCCTCAAGCTCTGTCCCGTGGAAGACGACAAGCGGGTATATCCGCGCGCCGCACGCGCCCATATCAACGATTTCACGCGCGGTATCAAGCTCGCTCTGCCCGTCCGAGCAGGGAAGCCCCGTCATCATCTGACCGACGAGGCGAAATCCCGCCTCGGTTATCATACGGCAGGCACGGCGGGTATCGTCAGCGGTGTGACCGCGCCTGCAGGCGGCGAGCACCTTATCGTTCATGCTCTGTATGCCGAGCTCTATATCCGTGACACCGTATCGGGCGAGAATAGAAAGTATTTCCTTATCTATGTAGTCGGGACGAGTGGATATACGTACTGATTTAACATCTCCGCTCTCTATGTATCTGTGAGCCTTTTCAAGCAGGGTTATCATGAGCGATCTGTCGATGCCGGTAAATGACCCGCCGAAAAAGGCTATCTCGACTTCATATCCCTTTCCTCTCACCTCCGAGAGCACCGTCTCAATCTCGGTATCAACGCCGTCGGGGTCGAACGAACGCTTGCCCGAGATGGTTTTCTGGTCGCAGAAAACACAGTTGTTCGGGCAGCCGAGGTGCGGAATGAATAAGGGAATATTTATATGTCTCAAATTTCTTCACCGAAAAGGTCGAGCGCCTGCCGCGCGGCATTCTGCTCAGCCTCGCGCTTTGTCCTGCCCGTGCCCTTTCCTATTACATTTGTATTCAGTCGCGCTTCAACCTCAAATTCGCGCTGGTGGGCAGGTCCGCTCTCGCGCACAAGAACGTATTCAAACCTCTCTCCGCGCTCCTGCTGTACTATCTCCTGCAGGCGCGACTTATAGTCCTCGCCCTTGCGCGAAAGCTCGAGAGTCTCTGTCTCCTCGCAAAGGAAAGGCAGCAGAAATTTTTTGGTCGTGTCAAGGTCGGAGTCGAGATAAATGGCGGCAATCAGCGCCTCAAAAGCATCGGCGAGTATCGACGGTCTGCTCCTGCCGTTGTTTTTATCCTCGCCGTGACCGAGAAAAAGATAGTCTCCGAGAGAAATTTTCGTCGCGTATTTTGCGAGGGCTTTCTCACAGACTATCTGTGAGCGCAGACGCGAGAGGTCGCCCTCGGGCATATCCGTGAAGCGCGTGAAGAGCATTTCGCTCGATATAATCTGCAGAACGGAGTCGCCGAGAAATTCAAGGCGTTCATTGCATTTTCTGCCCGGTTCTCTTGATTTTATCTCATTTATAAAGGAAGAATGCGTGAGCGCGGTCGCGAGCAGCGAGATGTCCCCGAAGTCGTGACCGAGCCTGTCCGCAAGCTCCTTTGCCGTCTTTAAGTATTGTTCGTTCATAGTATCTGCTCTTTAAAAATTTTTACCGTTTCCTCCGAGCGCGCGGCGTATTGCTCGTACCTTGCGCGCTTGCCGCCCTTTACCTTGTAACCGAGCGGCTTTATAAGACCGAAATTCGCGTTCATTGGCTGAAAATCCGTCACATTGGGATTGCTTATATAAGCAGCCATAGCCCCCATCATTGTCTCGCAGGGAAAGAATACCGCGCTCTTTCCGAGCGCTCTGCGGGCGGCGTTCACACCCGCGACAAGCCCCGAGGCAGCCGATTCCACGTATCCCTCGACTCCCGTCATCTGTCCCGCGAAAAATATATTTCCGTTGTCTCTGCACGAATAGTCGGCGGATAGCAGGGCGGGGGAGTTTATAAACGTATTCCTGTGCATTACTCCGTATCTCAGGAACTCCGCCTGCTCAAGCCCCGGTATCATGCGAAATACTCTCTTCTGCTCGCCGAAGGTGAGATGAGTCTGAAAACCGACGATATTGTACATGCTCTTTGCTGCGTTTTCCTGACGTAGCTGAACAACCGCGCGGTATTTCTCTCCCGTCACGGGATTGTCAAGCCCGACGGGTTTGAGCGGTCCGTACAGCAGCGTGTCGTGCCCGCGCGCAGCCATGACCTCAACTGGCATACATCCCTCGAAAACATTCGGGTCGCGGTCGAGATCCTTTACCTTTGCCTGCTCCGCGCCGATAAGCGCGTCGTAGAATGCGTCATACTGCTCCGAATTCATCGGACAGTTTATATAGCACGCCTCGCCTTTGCCGTATCGGGAAGCGAAAAATGCCTTGCTCATGTCAATGGTCGATGCGTCAACTATCGGAGCTGCCGCGTCAAAGAAATGCAGCTGCTCCCGCGAGGTTGTTTTCGCTATAAAATCCGAGAGAGCGTCGCTCGTAAGAGGCCCCGTCGCGACTACGGTAATGCCGTCCGGCGGTATCTCATTTACCTCCTCGCGGATTATTTTTATTCCCGGTGTGTCCGTCAGTCTGTCCGTTATATAACGGGAGAAAAGCTCACGGTCAACCGCAAGCGCACTGCCTGCGGGGACGGCGCATCTGTCCGCCGCCTCCGTGATAAGCGAAGAGAAAGAGCGCATTTCTTCCTTCAAAAGCCCTACGGCGTTCGTTCTTTCATTGCTGCGCAGAGAATTTGAGCACACAAGCTCGGCGAAAAGGTCACTCTTGTGAGCCGGGGAGTATTTATTCGGCTTCATTTCGTAAAGCTCGACCTCTACTCCTCTTTTTGCCGCCTGCCAAGCCGCCTCGCAGCCCGCAAGTCCCGCGCCTATTACTCTAATTTTGCTCATCTTCTTCTCTCTTATACCCGCACTCCTTATTGTGGCAGACTATTTCGTTCTTCCCCTTTTTCTTAAAGAGCATCTGACCGCACTGCGGGCATTTCTCGTCGAGGGGCTGATCCCACGAAGAGAACTTGCACTTGGGATAATTCTCGCAGCTGTAGAACACCATGCGGCGCTTCGCCTGACGGAGCAGCAGCTTGCCGCCGCACTCCGGGCAGGCTATGCCTATCTCGTTTGCTATTTGCTTTGTATTTTTGCACTTGGGATAATTCGAGCAGGCGATAAATTTACCGTATCTGCCCGTGCGCATGACCATATCCGCTCCGCAAAGCTCGCATTTCTCGCCGGTCGGCTCGGGCTTTGACTCTTCCTTTACGATGAGCTTGCCGTCTTTGTCTATCGGCTTTGTATTCTTGCATTCGGGATAATTCGGGCAGGCGGCGAAACGGCCGAATCTGCCGTTCTTGACAATCATCTGCGCACCGCACTTTTCGCATATGATATCCGTTTTTTCAACCGGTATTTCTATCTCATCCTTGCTAACCGTGGCAAAAGCCTCGTCAAGGTCCTTTTCGAATTTCGAATAAAATTCCGTGAGTACTATGAGCGGTTCAAGCGTGCCGTTTTCTATCTCGTCGAGCGAGTCCTCCATCTGCGCCGTGAAAGCGTAGTCGACTATGTCGGGAAATTTTTCAAGCATGATGCGCGTGGTTATCTCACCGAGAGGCGTAGGCTTCAGGGCTCTTCCGTCCCTCGTTACATATCCCCGCGATATTATCGTCGTGATAATAGTCGAGAATGTGCTCGGTCTGCCTATACCCTTCTCCTCGAGAAATTTGACGAGAGTACCGTCCGTATATCTGGCAGGCGGCTCGGTGAAATGCTGCTCGGGCAGAGTTTTCCGGGGGCTCAGAGCCTCTCCCTCTTCAAGCGGAGGCAGCATTCCGCCGCCGTCTTTATCCGCGTTTTCGTCCGAGTCGTCGTATATATAGCGATAGCCCTTGAATTTTACGGTGTGACCGCTCGCACGGAAGAGATAGCCGTTATTGTCTATATCGGCGCTCACCGTGTCGATAAGAGCGCTCGCCATCTGGGAAGCGATGAAACGCTCCCATATCAGCTTATAGAGCTTGTATTGGTCGGGTGTGAGATACTTCTTTATCTTGTCCGGTTCATTTTCCATGACGGTCGGGCGTATCGCCTCGTGTGCGTCCTGGGTGTTTTTCTTTGATTTAAAGACTCTGCGCTTCTCGGGATAATACTCCACGCCGAATCTCGACGTGATATAGTCCTGCGCCGACTGTGCAGCCTCGTCCGAGACGCGCACGGAGTCAGTTCTCATATACGTGATAAGACCGTGAGTGCCGCCGTTTTCCGCGCCTACGTTTATACCTTCGTAAAGCTCCTGCGCCACGCGCATTATGCGTGCCGATTGAAAACCGAGCTTTTTATACGCGTCCTGCTGCAGGGTCGAGGTAGTGTATGGAGGCTGCGGATTGCGGCTGCGTACAGCTTTCTTTACCTCACGCACGGTAAACGTGCCGGCGTGCGTGTCCGATATAATTCTGTTTGTCTGCTCTTCGTTATCAAGCTCGCTCCTGCCGTCTCTGTCTGCGGCAAAACGTGCACGCAGAGAAGTTCCGTCAGATTTTGCGAGGTCATATTCGAGTGACCAGTATTCGCGCGGAATAAATGATGCTATCTCCTGCTCGCGCTCTACGATTATCCTTGTCGCGACCGACTGCACGCGCCCGGCGGATAGTCCGCTCTTGACCGTCTTCCAGAGAAAAGGTGAGAGCTTATATCCGACTATTCTGTCGAGGATGCGCCTTGTCTGCTGCGCTTTTACAAGATCCATGTCTATGCCGCGCGGATTTTTTATTCCCGCCTTGACCGCCGTCTTCGTGACCTCGTTGAAGGTTATTCTTTTAGCCTCCTCGGGTGCTATGCCGAGAATGGTTGCGAGATGCCACGATATAGCCTCTCCCTCGCGGTCGGGGTCGGTTGCGAAGAATATTTTATCGGCTTTTTTAGCCTCTTTTTTCAAGGCTTTTATCACGTCGCCTTTTCCGTGTATATTGATATATTTCGGTTCAAATCCGTTTTCGATGTCGACACCGAGCGTGCTCTTCGGCAGGTCGCGCACGTGTCCGACGGTAGCGACTACCTTGTAGCCGCTGCCGAGATAGCCTTTTATTGTCGGTGCTTTATAAGGTGACTCAAGAATAACGAGTTTTGCCATCTGTATGATTATCCTTTCAGAATTTTTATGTATAGATTTCCGGGCAGCTCTTTTGCCAGGCCCTTTACCTGCAGCATCATGAGCAGCGCCGTCGCGCGCCCTTGAGGCAGAGACATTGTCTGAGCTATGCTTTCACTTGCTTTAGGCTCATCCGAGAGCAGCGCCAGAACCGCCTTTTCGTCATCCGAGAGCAACGGCATTTTGTATATATCATCTTTCTCGGCGGATTTTTCGGATTGAGGTTTTTTGTGTGTGCAGGCTTTCTTTTTATCCAATTTACCGTACGATTTCTTTACGGGGATAAGCTCGGTTTTTCCCGTGAATTGATATTCGACTATTATGTCGTTTGCGCATGTGACAAGCTTTGCGCCGTTCTGTATCAGGCGGTTTGTGCCCGTGCTGCATGCGTCGCCTATCCTGCCCGGAAGGGCGAAAATATCCTTTCCCTGATAAAGTGCGTCTCCGGCGGTTATCATAGCTCCGCTTGACAGGGGCGCTTCAAGCACGAATACGCCGTTTGAAATTCCGCTTATTATCCTGTTGCGCTGAGGAAAGGTATATCTCGTCGGTTCTGTGTGCGGCGGGTATTCGCTTATTATCATGCCGTTTTTCAGAATAGCGTCGTACAGCCCGCTGTTTTCCTGCGGGTAGATAACGTCCGCTCCGCTGCCGAGTACCGCAACGGTGTATTTCCCCTCGTTAAGTGCCGCCGTATGGCACTCCGCATCTATGCCTCGCGCCATGCCGCTGACGATTATTATTCCCGAGTGGGCTAAGCCCGCGCATATATCCGCGGCGCTCTCTCTGCCGTACCTTGTCGCATTGCGCGTGCCGACGCAGCCGAGCAACACCTCGCCCGCTAAATTTTTTATTTTTCCTCTGCAGTAGAGAATCGACGGAGGATTTTGTATTTCGCGCAGCTTCGGCG
>CAKSEI010000081.1 GCA_934446285.1 uncultured Eubacteriales bacterium
CCTGCGGTATGGGCGGCGGCACGGGTACGGGAGCAGCTCCCGTCGTTGCGAAAATCGCGCGCGATATGGGCATACTCACGGTAGGCATCGCGACAAAGCCGTTTGCCTTTGAGGGAAAGAAACGTATGGCTGCGGCTGAGGCGGGTATCGTTCAGCTGCGTGATAACGTCGACTCTCTCATAGTCATACCGAATGAGAGACTCAACAGCGTCTCCGAGACGCGCATAACTCTCGCGAATGCTTTTGCCATTGCCGATGACGTACTGCGCCAGGGTGTGCAGAGCATTTCCGAGCTTATAAACGTAACGGGACTTGTCAACCTTGACTTTGCGGATGTTTCCGCGATAATGACCGATGCGGGCTACGCTCATATGGGCGTGGGAGCTGCAACGGGAAAGGACAAGGCAAAGGAGGCTGCTACCCTCGCCATCTCCAGCCCGCTGCTTGAGACATCCATAAAGGGTGCTAAGGGCATACTCGTAAATATCATGGCATCCCCCGATATAGGACTTGACGAGATAACCGAGGCGTCCTCACTCATCGAGGAAGAGGCGCACTCCGACGCTACGGTCATATGGGGCGCGGCGCTCGACGAGAGCCTCGAGGACGAGATGCGCGTGACCGTCATAGCTACGGGCTTCGACTCAAAGGAGCATGAGAGCGAAAAGGCGGAGGAGCACGCTCAGTCGGAGAAAAAGGAAAATACCATTCCCGACGACGACCTTGACGTTATCCTTAATATGCTCAACAAATCGGGCAGAGCGCACGGAGGAAATCAGGGCACTCAGAACGGCGGCAGCTTCACCAAGTTTTAATTTGATACGTATACTCAAATCACCTTTTCTGCATATAATGCAGAGAGGTGATTTTTTTGCATAATAACGGTTTTTTAATTGTAAATTCACGCACGGCGCTCGGTGCTCTGCCTGTCAGCGGTGCGCGCGTGCACGTAACGGGCGACGGGATCGATGCGACTTCCTATACCGACTCTTCGGGCGCTACCGGGAGGATAGTCCTGCCCGCCCCTCAGCCCGATGCCTCGTTAACTCCCGAGGAGAACGGCGCTCCCTTTTCGTCATATGACATAGAGGTGTCGGCGGACGGATACTATACCGTACTCAGCCGCGCCGTGCCAGTTTTTCCCGGGATAACGAGCGTACAGAATGTTAATCTTATACCCGTCGCGGCATACGGATTTGAAAACAAGCCCGAGGACTCTCTTGTCATCGACGAGTGTATACAAGGGCCGGGTGGAGAGCAATGAACGCTGACCTGCCGTACATTCCCGAGACGATAACGGTGCATCTCGGCAGTCCGTCATCTGCGGCGGATAACGTCACTGTGCCTTTTGCCGACTATATAAAGAACGTGGCGTCGAGCGAGATATATCCGACCTGGCCCGTATCTGCTCTGCGTGCGAATATTTTAGCACAGATATCCTTTGCACTCAACAGGGTATATACCGAGTATTACCGCTCGCGCGGGTATAACTTTGATATAACGAATTCTACGGCGTATGACCAGTCGTATGTGCGCGACAGGGAGATTTTCGAAAATGTCGGGCAGATTGCGGACGAAATCTTTGACAGCTATATAAGGCGCGCGGGCTACGTCGAGCCGCTTTTTGCACAGTATTGCAACGGTACTACCGTGACATGCGCGGGAATGTCGCAGTGGGGCAGCGTAGCGCTGGCGGAGCAGGGGTATAATTCCTTTGACATTCTTCGCAATTACTACGGCGATGATATTGAGATAGTAACGGATGTGCCCGTGCGCTCCTTTTACCCGTCCGCTCCGGAGAAGCTGATGCGCCTCGGAGATACGGGAAATGACGTGCGCACCGTTCAATTGCGGCTCAACCGCATTTCGTCAAATTTTCCGACAATACCGAAAATTGAACCGGTGAACGGCTTTTTCGACAATGCGACGGAGCAGGCGGCGCGCGCTTTTCAGAAGCTGTTCTCGCTGTCGGTCGACGGAGTTGTCGGAAAAGCGACGTGGTATGAGCTTGAGCGCGTATGGGCGGGGGTGAAGAACCTCAATGAGCTTGTGAGCGAGGGAGTAATATATGACGATGTGATAAAGCAGTTCTCGGAGGAGTTCACGGGCGGCGAGAGCGGCAGAGGGGTAGGACTTCTGCAATATTATCTTGCCTTTATCGCGGAGTATAACGATTATGTCACCGCTCCTCCTTTCTCGTCGGTGTACGATGACACGACAAAAAGCTCCGTCTCGGAGTTTCAGCACGCCTATTCACTGCCCGTGACGGGAAATACGGACAGGGCGACGTGGAACGCGATTTTTGACGTGTATACGGGTCTTGCAGATTCTCTGCCGTTGTCTGTATATTCGGGAGCAATAAAGCCCTTTCCCGGGCTTATTCTGCGCCGTGGGGCACGCGGAGAGGACGTAACGCTGCTGCAGGAGTATTTAAATTCGATTTCCGCCGTATATACCGAGATTCCGCGAGTGACCGTCGACGGCGTTTACGGAGCTGCAACCGAGGGTGCGGTAGAAGCCTTTCAGGAGAGCTTCGGACTGCCCGTGACGGGAGCGGTCAATCTCGAGACGTGGTACGCGATAGGGCAGGTCTACGGCGACACGGAGGGCGGACAGTACAGGAACGCGGGACAGTACCCGGGAAGTGAGGTCGGAAATGAATAATATACCCGAGCGCGGAGACCATGTACGTGAGGTGCAGAGCGCTCTGCGCATAAAAAGAGCAGGCGGAGCGGATCTGCCGCAGATAATCCCCGACGGCATTTACGGAGAAGAAACGCGGGAGTGCGTCGCGGCTTTTCAGCGTGCCGAGGAGCTTGATGACACGGGAATAGTCGATTATACGACGTGGCAAAGGCTTTTTGAAGAAAAATATTAACATTTTGTAAATTGACTTTCTTTGACCTTGACTTTATCTGACTTTCGATGTATAATAAGCGCAGAAAGTCAGGAAAGGTCAAAAGGGCTATGAAATGTTGATATCTGATTCAATCGCGTCTCTTATCGAGCAGCTGCTCGCCGAGGGCGACGGAACTGCGGAGATAGGCAGAAACGAGCTGGCAGCGCGCGTCGGGTGCGTGCCGAGCCAGATAAATTATGTTATAACTTCACGTTTTACGCCCGAGAGGGGATATGTCATCGAGAGCCGCAGGGGCGGCGGAGGCTATCTCCGGATAATAAAAAAGGATGTGTCCGCGGACGTGTACCTCATGCACATGTTCGCTACGATAGGGGAGAGCATTGACGAGGCAAGCGCAAAGCGCCTCGTCGGTGCACTTGCCGAGCGCGGGATAATCGACGGGAGAACTCAGAGGCTTGCCTGCGCCGCCCTTTCCGGTGCGGCGCTCACGGGATGCAAAAATTCCGAAAAAGATTATGTACGCGCAGACATATTCCGACAGATGCTGCTTTCACTTATGAAGTAAGATATAAGGGGTGATATAAATGCTATGCACAAGATGTAAGAAAAGACCGGCGACCGTCTTTTATAAGCAGACGGTAAACGGAGTGAGCGAGGAGAGTGCTCTCTGTGAGAAATGCGCTTCGGAAATGCAGATAGGAAGCTTTTTCGACAACGATTTCAATTTTTTCGGCAGCCTTTTTGATAAGAGGCCGGCGAGGACAAGCGAGCAGAGGGTATGCGATTTGTGCGGCTCGACATTCGAACAGATAGCCGAGGACGGAAAGGTCGGATGCGCGAGGTGCTATGAGATATTCGCGGACAGGCTGCTGCCGTCGATAGAGAGAATTCACGGTAACAGTCATCACGTCGGCAGACATCCCGTAAGAGACAGAGAGACGGATGAAAAAGCGGACGCTCTCGCGGAAAAGAAAAAGCAGCTTTCCGAGGCGATAGAAAAGGAGGACTTTGAGTTTGCCGCAAAGCTTAGAGACGAGATAAAGGAGATGGAGAAAAACAATGGCTTGGTATGATGAGAGCGGACGGTGCAGAGAATATGTCGTCAGTACGCGGGTAAGATTTGCCCGAAACCTCGCGGATTATCCCTTTGCCTCTAAAATGGACCAGACGAGCGCAAAGGAGATATGCGAGAGGGTGCGGGAAGTCTTTCCAGATTATGAATACGTCGATTTTACGAAGATAGATTCCGTTGAGGCGCGTTCGTATGTCGAGAGACACCTCGTCAGTCCGAATTTCCTCTCGTCGCGCTTTTCACACGGGCTGCTCACAAAGGGCAACACGTATATAATGGTGTGCGAAGAGGACCATATGCGTATACAGAGCATATATCCGGGCCTTGCCATAGACGAGGCGTACAAAGACGCCGCGGGTGCTTGCGATATGGCTGAGGAAAAACTGAAGATAGCTTACGACGACAGGCTCGGTTATCTTACGCATTGCCCGACTAATCTCGGTACGGGTATGCGCGTGTCGGTTATGATGTTTTTGCCCGCTCTGCATATCACGGGCGGGATGAGAAAGGTCGCAGCCCAGCTGCCCAAACTCGGACTCACGGTCAGGGGCATCTACGGAGAAGGCAGCAACGAGAGCGGATATCTCTATCAGATATCAAATCAGGTTACTCTCGGAGTGAGCGAACGCGATACGGTGGACAAGCTGAGGGAGATAACCGAACAGCTCATAGAGAGCGAAAAGCGCGCAGAAAAGGCGCTCGCCGCCTCGCGTGAGGATGCTCTGCGCGACAGCACGCGCAGGTCGCTCGGTATACTGCGGTATGCGGATATGCTTACAAGCGCGGAATACATGGACTTATACGGCAAGGTACGTATGGGCGTGAATATGGGATATATAAATGAGGTGACATACGAGGCACTTGACAGGCTGACGGTCACCACGGGACCTGCCACACTTACGCTTTCGGGCGGCTCAAAGGATGCTGTCTCGCGCGATAAAATGAGAGCGGCAAAGGTCAGAGAGGAGTTACAATGAACAATCGTTTTACGGAGAGTGCGCAGCGTGCGCTTAATGCCGCATTGTCGGCTGCGTGCGAGCTGGGGCACAATTATATAGGAAGCGAGCATTTGCTGCTCGGTATGCTCTCCGAGGAGGACAGCATGGCGGGTAAGGCGCTCGCCGAGCACGGAATAACCGAGCAGAAGGTGCGGGAGATAGTAATAAACATCGCGGGCAAGGGTGTACCGACTTCAGTCTCTCCCGCCGACATGACGCCGAGAACAAAGAAGATTATCGAGGCGTCGTCATACGAGGCGCTGCGCTCGGGACAGAATTATATAGGCACGGAGCACCTGCTCCTGTCGCTGCTCTCCGAGAGCGACAGCGTAGCCGTAAGGATAATAGCATCTCTCGGCGTCTCGGTAAAGGAACTTTACACCGATGTGCGCTCTTATCTCGGTGCTGCTGACGAGGAGGAGCAGGGTAATGCGTCAAAGCAGGGCGCAGGTACGCCCGGCAGCGGCAAGACCCCGAACCTTAATAAATACGGCAGAGACCTGACCGCGGCGGCAGCCTCGGGCAAGATAGACCCGATAATCGGACGTGAGGACGAGACTATGAGGGTAATCCAGATTCTCTCCCGCCGTACACAGAACAATCCCTGTCTCATAGGCGAGCCGGGTGTCGGTAAAACCGCCGTGGTTGAGGGACTCGCACAGAAGATTTCAGACGGCGCTGTCCCCGAGACTCTCGCAGGCAAGAGGATAATTGCTCTTGATATCACGAGCATGCTCGCCGGCGCGAAATACCGCGGCGAATTTGAGGAAAGGCTTAAAGGAGTTATGGAGGAGGTCGAGAAAAATCCCGACGTCATACTCTTTGTCGACGAGATACACAATATCATCGGCGCGGGCGCAGCCGAGGGCGCGATAGACGCGGCAAACATCCTGAAGCCCGCTCTCGCGCGCGGCGGTATACAGCTTATCGGAGCTACCACCATAAATGAGTACAGGAAGTATATAGAAAAGGATGCCGCTCTCGAGAGACGTTTCCAGTCGGTTATGGTAGGCGAGCCTACCCCCGAGGAGGCCGTCCAGATACTCCTGGGTCTGCGCGACAAGTACGAGGCTCATCACAAGGTCAAGATAACCGACGAGGCAATAGAGGCGGCGGTAAAATACTCCGTGCGCTATATCGGCGACAGATTTCTGCCGGATAAGGCAATAGACTTAATTGACGAGGCTGCATCAAAGCTGCGTATAGATACCTTCACGTCTCCCGCACCTTTAAAGGAGCTTGAGGCAAAGCTCAAGGGCGTGCGCGCGGAAAAGGAGGAGGCAGTTAAGGGTCAGGACTTTGAGCGGGCGGCACACCTGCGCGACGACGAGAAGAAGCTCTCTGAGGAATACGAGAGTGCACGCGAGAAATGGCAGCGCGAGCATACCGACGACAAGCTGTCGATAGGCGAGGCGAATATCGCAGATATCGTGACGTCGTGGACGGGAATACCCGTACGTAAGCTCGCAGCCGAGGAAGGCGAGAGACTGCTGCACCTCGAGGAGCTGCTGCACGAGAGGGTCATCGGTCAGGACGACGCGGTAAGCGCCGTTGCACGCGCCATCAGACGCGGCAGAATAGGGCTGAAAGACCCGAAACGACCGACAGGTTCGTTTATCTTTCTCGGTCCTACCGGAGTCGGCAAGACTGAGTTAAGTAAGGCGCTCGCCGAGATACTCTTCGGCGATGAGAGTGCCATGATTCGTCTCGACATGTCGGAGTATATGGAGAAGCATTCGGTATCAAAGCTCATCGGTTCGCCTCCCGGCTACGTCGGATATGACGAGGGCGGTCAGCTCACCGAGAAGATAC
>CAKSEI010000082.1 GCA_934446285.1 uncultured Eubacteriales bacterium
GCGCGAACACCAGAAAAACGCGATTGCACACATTCTTTATGGCGGCAATACGCTGTTGGCGCATGAGGTCGGCGCGGGCAAGACCTTTGAAATGGTCGCCGCCGTCATGGAATCCAAGCGGCTGGGGCTTTGCCAGAAAGCCATGTTCGTCGTGCCGAACCACCTGACGGAACAGTGGGCGTCTGAATTTCTGCGGCTCTATCCCTCCGCGAATATCCTTGTCACGACCAAAAAGGATTTTGAAACCCGAAACCGCAAAAAATTCTGTGCCCGCATTGCCACCGGCGATTATGATGCCGTTATCATCGGACACAGCCAGTTCGAGAAAATCCCAATCTCTAAAGAGCGGCAGGAGCATTTGCTCCAAGAACAGATTTATGAGATCGAGGACGGTATCCGGGAGCTGCGGGCAGCAAACGCCGAGCGTTTTACGATCAAGAGCTTAGAGCGGACAAAGAGAGGCTTGGAGCTGCGGCTTCAGAAATTGCAGGCGGCAGACCGCAAGGATGATGTTGTCACGTTTGAGCAGCTTGGCATTGACCGGCTCTATGTGGACGAGGCGCACAGCTACAAGAACCTGTTCCTTTACACCAAAATGCGCAACGTCGCAGGTCTTTCCACCTCCGATGCGCAGAAATCCTCGGATATGCTGTTAAAGTGCCGCTACATCGACGAGATCACAGACGGCAAGGGTGTTGTGTTTGCCACCGGCACGCCGGTTTCCAACTCCATGACGGAGCTGTTTACCATGATGCGGTATTTGCAGCATGATCTCCTCCAGCAAAAAGGCTTGGCGCATTTTGACTGCTGGGCATCGACCTTTGGCGAAACGGTGACCGCCATTGAGCTTGCGCCGGAGGGTACGGGTTACCGGGCAAGGACGCGCTTTGCAAAGTTTTATAATCTCCCGGAGCTGATGTCCATGTTCAAAATTGCGGCGGACATTAAGACGGCAGATCAGCTCCATCTTCCAAGACCGGAGGCGGTCTATCACACGGAGGTATCTCAGCCAACAGCAATTCAGAAAGAAATGGTGCAGATGCTCTCGGAACGGGCGGCAAAGGTACACTCCGGCACGGTGGACCCCTCCAACGACAATATGCTGAAAATTACCTCAGATGGGCGCAAGCTCGGTCTTGACCAGCGTATCATCAATCCCGATCTGCCGGACGATTCGGGCAGCAAGGTCAATCGGTGCGTGAATAACATCTTCCGTATCTGGCAGGACGGACAGGCGGACAAGCTCACGCAGCTTGTCTTTTGCGATTTATCCACGCCCAAGATTGCAGCCGCCAAGCGCGCAGAAAAACCGGCTGGCGGTGCGCTCGATAACCCGGAGCTTCACGCGTTGGAAGCGCAGCTCACCAGCGACGGCATTACGCCAGACGCGCCGTTTTCCGTCTATGACGATATTCGCGGCAAGCTGGTCGCGCTGGGGATTCCACGGGAACAGATCGCGTACATCCATGAGGCGAACACCGAAGTCCGCAAAAAAGAGCTGTTTGCCAAAGTCCGAAGCGGACAGGTGCGCGTCCTCATGGGGAGCACCTTTAAGATGGGGGCTGGTATGAACGTCCAAGACCGGCTCATCGCGCTGCATGACCTCGACTGTCCGTGGCGACCGGGCGATCTGGAGCAGCGCAGCGGACGCATCATCCGTCAGGGCAACCGCAACAAGGAAGTGCATATTTACCGCTATGTGACCGAGGGAACGTTCGACGCCTACCTCTGGCAGACGATTGAAAATAAGCAACGATTCATCTCGCAGATTATGACATCCAAATCGCCGGTACGCTCCTGTGAGGACATTGACGAAACGGCGCTGTCCTACGCAGAGATCAAGGCGCTGTGTGCCGGTGACGAGCGCATCAAGGAAAAGATGGATTTGGATGTGGATGTTGCGCGGCTGAAGCTGATGCGTGCCAACCATCAGAGCCAACAGTATAAGCTGGAGGACAATCTTCTGCGCTACTTCCCGGAACAGATCGAAGCGGCAAAGAACGCCATTGCCGGTCTGGAAACAGATATGCAGACCGTGGCGACACATCCGCACCCCGCAGACGGATTTGCCGGAATGGAGGTCAAAGGCGATCTTCTGACAGACAAGGACAATGCCGGTGCTGCGCTGCTGGAGGCGTTCAAGGAGGTCAAGGGTTCCGATCCTGTGCCGGTCGGCAGCTACCGTGGATTCCAGACTGCGCTCACAGCGGAGGGCTTTTATATGGACTGCATTTTGACGCTCAAGGGGCAGATGTCACATCGCGTCGAGCTGGGCAAAGACGCCAGAGGCAACCTCGTCCGAATCGACAACGTGCTGAACGCGATCCCGGCGCGGCTGACCTCGCAGAAAAAATATCTGGAGAATTTGTATGCGCAGATGGAAGCTGCCAAAGCGGAGCTTGGCAAGCCGTTCCCGCAGGAGGAAGAACTGCGCGTAAAATCCGCGCGTCTTGCTGAACTCAACGCAGAGCTGAACATTGACGATAAAATGCCGATGGAACGGCTTGCCGGAGATACCGATACCGTTGCCAAATCCACACGTCCATCCATCCTGCAAAAGCTCCACGCCCCGCTGCCGGAGCAAACAAATTCAAAACCAAAGCACAAAGAAATGGAGGTATCACGATGAACACCGAAACGATAAACACGCAACTGTACGAGAAAATGTTTGCTGAGCAGGAACGTTACCGCGACTGGCTGCTGCACCAGCCGCCGGAGGAAATTTTGAATCACACCTACGAATACACCACCCGTGAGGACATTCTAATGACACTGGAAGATAACGATTTAAGTTTTGAACAGGCGTGGGCGCTGCTATCCTCACCGACACCGTTGGCAGACGTTTTCAAAGAATTTGAAAACCGCGAAACAGACTACATGGACGTTGTGCGGGAAAGTATGGCGAGCCGCGCAGACACGATTATTGACAGGCATCAAGCGCCGCTTTATCCCCAAGATGCAGCTTATGCTGTCGCACATAATGAAATGGAACACTACACCGCGTCTTTGCGCATCAGTGCAGCTTGCAAGAATATGATCGAAGATGCCATTGCTGCCGCGTATCAGGATAACAGTCTGAAAGACGTGCGGGAGGCATCCAAAGCCGTCATTGATACGTTCGGCTTTGACCGCACCATGTTTGTGCTGGCAAATACGATCCGTATCAAAAATTACGACGGTCGCATCAGCGCAGAAAACAAAGCATGGGCGCGGACAATTCCTGTTTGCGAGGATCAGTTGAATATTCTTGTTGACCGCTGCAATCCCGGCTTACTTGATTTGTTCACGAATCAGGTGCGCAAGGATTTCGCGGCAGAACAACAGCGCAGCCAACAAAAAGCCTCTGTGCGGAAAAAGCTGCGCTCATCATCCGAAAAGACTGCTCATAGCAAACCTGTGAACAAAGAGCAGGAACGCTGACATGGCAAATCGCAAACGAAATATCCAGCTCAAGTTTCGCGTTACGCCGGAAGAACGTGCGTTGATTGAAGAAAAAATGGATGAGCTTGGTACGCAAAATATGGCGGCGTTTTTACGGAAAATGGCGCTCGACGGATATGCTGTCAGGCTGGACCTGCCGGAATTGCAGAAGATTCTATCACTGCTCCGGTATTCCTCCAACAACCTCAACCAGCTTACGCGGCGCGTCCATGAAACCGGTCGTATTTATGCTGCCGATCTGGAGGACATACGCCAAAAGCAGGAACAAATTTGGCAAGCGCTAAATGGCATCCTATCTCGTCTTGCGGCGATTCGCTGACGGAATCAAAATGCAGTTTGCAGCGGGAGTCTTACATCAGGCACGGCTCCCGCTGTTTTTTCTGCGGCATCCTTGCAAAGCAGCGCATTTTCCGATAAGCTGTATTTACAGAGAAAAAACAATGAACACGGAGGGAAGATAAATGCGATTTCTTTTGAAAGTTCTATTTGCACCGGTCATTGCTGTGCTCGCAATTATGACATGGTTCCTTACATTTATGGTCAGCTTATCCGGTGCGATCCTCGGCATCATTTCTGCGATTTTGGGCTTTTTCGGTGTGTTTATTCTGATCGCAGATTCTACCCGGTACGGCATTGGATTACTGATCCTTGCTTTTCTGGTGAGCCCTTACGGTTTACCTATGCTGGCTGCATGGCTGGTCGGCAAGCTGCACGGTCTGCGATATGCGATTCAAGACTGGCTCTATTAAAAAAACTGCGCAGGATGGCTCAAATCAATCCATCCTGCGCAATTTTTATTTCCAACGCTCTGTGTCTTTCTTCCGCTCCTCAAGCTCCTGCCGCTCTGCCTCATTTGCAAGTCGAACCTCCGCTTTTCCACAGTCCGGGCACTGCGTACACGGTATCTCCGCCTCAAAGATATAGTGACAGGTATCGCAAGTGAAAACATCTTTACTCAATTTCATAATCCTCGCTATCATCGTTTTCGCCGGTGATGCAGGTGAAGCACATCGCGGTTCCGGTTACGGCGCTACCCGCCGCCCAGATTGGCGCGCCGCAGATCATACACGTTGCACCATTCTTCTTTGCTGCAAGCATTTCGCGGAGCGACGCAATGAGTTCTTTTCGATTCGTGTCCTTGTTATTTTTAACGACTCCATC
This sequence comes from uncultured Eubacteriales bacterium, assembly GCA_934446285.1. Classification (GTDB taxonomy): domain Bacteria; phylum Bacillota; class Clostridia; order Oscillospirales; family CAG-272; genus CAKSEI01. The sequence continues at coordinate 4,603 of CAKSEI010000082.1, forward strand.
CGCAAATTCTTCAACAGAAATGTAAGTGAACATCTTAACCCCGCCTTGTTCGTTCTTATACTCTATTATACCGTCTTAAAGACACATTGCAAGGAAAAGATTCCGACCTGAATCTGGCTGATTGAAAGGGGGTGCTTTGCAATGGCAACGACTCGCATTATATCTATGCACGTTGGAAAAGGACAGACTATCGCACAAATGCTGAAGCGCAGCACAGAGTACGGAAAGAATCCGAAAAAGACAGAACAGGGCGATTTGATTGAAGCCTATGCTTGTGATCCGCATACGGTGGATGCGGAGTTTTTATTTTCAAAGCGGCAATACACAGCGGCAACCGGCAGAGAGCCGGACAACGATGTGATCATTTATCAAGTCCGACAATCCTTTAAGCCGGGAGAGATCACGCCGGAGGAGGCAAATAAGGTTGGATATGAATTTGCGGAACGTTTTTTGAACGGGAAACACGCCTTTCTTGTCTGTACGCATACCGATAAGAAGCACATTCATAATCACATTTATTGGAACGCCATCACGTTGGACTGTACGCACAAATTCCGGGATTTTCTCGGCTCTGGCCGCGCGGTCGCTCGACTGAGCGACGCAATCTGTACGGAACATCATTTGTCTGTTATTACAAATCCAAAGCGGCGCGTAAATCATTACGGGAAATGGCTCGGGGACCGAGCAGAGCTGACACACCGAGATCTGCTTCATGTGCTGATTGACGATGCGCTTGCGCAAAAGCCCGCCGACTTCGATGCGCTGCTGAGTCTGCTGATGGAAAACGGATGTGAGGTCAGGCGGCGTGGAAAGACGATCTCCTTGCGCCACCCAAGCAAGCCGGGATTTATCCGGCTGTCCTCAATGCCTGGATATACGGAGGCAGAGCTGCGCTCCGTTCTCGCCGGAGAAAAAGAACATGAGCCGATTCAGAAACGTCCGCAGGCCACGGAGAAAATGGGTACGCTCCTGATTGATATTGAAGCAAAGCTGCAAGCTGGGAAAGGCGCAGGCTATGAACGCTGGGCGAAGGTATTCAATCTCAAGCAGATGGCACAGACCTACAATTATCTGCGGGAACATGATCTCCTGAACTATGAGGAACTGAGCGCAAAGACGGATGATGCCACAACACGGTTTCATGCACTGTCTGCAAAGATCAAAGCGTCCGAGCGGCGCATGGCGGAGATTGCTGTGCTGCGAACGCATATTGTCAACTACGCCAAGACCCGCGACGTTTATGTGGCATATCGTAAGGCTGGATATTCACAGAAATATCGAGCTGAGCATGAAACGGATATTCTGTTGCATCAGGCGGCAAAAGAGGCTTTTAACGAGCTGGGGGCAAAGAAGCTCCCTACAATCAAGAGCTTGCAGGAGGAGTACGCCAAACTGCTGGCAGAGAAAAAAGCAGCCTACGCCGAGTACCGCACCATTCGCGGAGAGATGCGGGAACTGCTGATCCATAAACAAAATGTTGACCGGATGCTCGACAGAGGGGCATACAGTGAAGAACCGAATCAAGACCATGAGCGTCAATGACGTTCATGGTCAAAAGCGTTTCGAAGAAACGCGCAGCCGCACAGTTTGTGCGATCAAGGGGTTTTAGGGGCGCTGCCCCTGACAAGCGGAGACCGGTTTTCGTGAGTACGAAAACCGGTCGAAATGCAAAGTGGGTACCACTTTGCCCTGCTTGCCGGTTTGTGTGAAAACTCCGCAGCGTAGGAAAATCGGATTAATATCGAGTGCGTATACCACAGATTTTATTTTTCCTATTGACAAGGTATGTTTTCCTCTGGTATATTTCATGCCACTACCAACAGGAGGAGGTTTCCCCATGAAACACAAATTGCTTTTGACCGGAACGGCGCTCATGCTGGCGGCGGCGTTGACCGGATGCAGCAACACCCCAACGGCAAATCAGCCGCAAAGCAGCCAGCAGCAAGCGGCATACATCAGCATAGAGCAGGCGCAGGAGACGGCGCTGGACGCTGCCAACATCGACGCGGCGGACGCGGACATTTCTTCCGCGACCCTCAGCGAGGTCGCCGGTGTGACCTGCTACACGGTGGAGTTCACTTCGGGCGATCATGCCTACTCCTACTC
>CAKSEI010000083.1 GCA_934446285.1 uncultured Eubacteriales bacterium
CCATGATTCGTCTCGACATGTCGGAGTATATGGAGAAGCATTCGGTATCAAAGCTCATCGGTTCGCCTCCCGGCTATGTCGGCTATGACGAGGGCGGTCAGCTCACCGAGAAGATACGCCGTAAGCCTTACTCCGTAGTGCTCTTCGACGAGATAGAAAAGGCTCATCCCGATGTCTTTAATATCATGCTGCAGATTCTCGACGACGGAGTCCTTACCGACTCTCAGGGACGCAAGGTCGACTTCCGCAATACCGTCATAATTATGACGAGCAATGTCGGTGCGTCGGCTATAACCTCTCAGTCCCATTCGCTCGGCTTCGGCGAGCAGGGAGAGGGAGAGCAGGTCTCCGAGAAAGCAATGAAGGCTCTGCGCGATACCTTCCGCCCCGAGTTTCTCAACAGGATTGACGAGATAATTGTATTCAACAAGCTGACCGACGAGGATATACAGAAGATTGCCGGCATAATGCTGAATACCGTCAGAGCGCGTATCGCATCCATCGGCGTGGAGATAAGCTTCACCGACGAGGCGGTAAAGGAGCTTGCAAAAGAGGGCTTTGACCCCGTATACGGCGCACGTCCGCTGCGCAGGGAGATACAGCGCAAGGTCGAGGATACCTTCTCCGCGGAGATGCTCTCGGGCAGAGTGGAAAAGGGCGATATCGTGACCGCGGACTTTAAGGACGGACATATGGTCTACGAAAAGATCGGAAAGCAGGAAGTCTGATATACAAGAAAATAAAAGAAAGGGCTATGTATCGGCTGCGTCATGCGCCGGGGCATAACCCTTTTTTTACTTAAACATTCGGATTATTGCTTGCTTTTATAGCCATAATACGGTACAATACGCGCTATTCTCCGCCTGACGGCGGAATATTTCGTGAGGATATATGCAGATACAGCTCGGAGACCGCTTTTCATACGCGAAGCTTTTCAGGTTTACCGTCCCGTCGGTCATTATGATGATTTTCACGTCGATATACGGCGTGGCGGACGGATTTTTGTGTCGAATTTTGCAGGGGATATACCGTTTAAATCGGTAAACCTCATAATGCCCTTTATAATGATAGTGACGACCGTCGGATTTATGTTCGGCACGGGCGGCTCGGCTCTCGTCGCCAATGCTCTCGGTTCGGGCGACACGGAGAGGGCACAGAGATATTTTTCACTTTTTGTATACGTTTCTTTTTCTCTCGGGGTCGTTTTTGCACTCCTTGTAATCTCGTGCATATTCCTATATGCGAAAAGGAAAAACTACGGATTCTCGGTGAAAGCCGACTTTACGGGCACGGCAAAATAATCAATACGCTCCCGGTTTCTTGCTCGGAGCTTTTTGCCGACAGAAAAAGTCCGAAAAGTGTGCGAAAATGCATCCCTAAAACCCGTATAAATGTGTTTTCTGTTCTGCGCTTTTTTATGCAGCAAAAATATACTCCGTCAATTAGCTGTCTGTTTTAATTTATGTTGTACGGAAAAACAAAAGCGGCACGCTCCCGAAAGGAGAGCGCCGCTTGTTTTCTTTTATTGTATCATAATAATCAGACGATGAAATCGGGGGTGGGCTTGCCCTCGAGGATGTCGGCGATACGTTTGCATGTTTGTCCGTCGCCGTAGGGGTTTGACGCCTTTGACATCCTCGCGTATTCCTCCTTATCGTCAAGCAAACGTCTGAACGCATCGTATATGGGTTGCTCGTCAGTTCCGACGAGACGCAGCGTGCCTGCGTCTATTCCCTCCGGGCGTTCGGTTGTGTCGCGCATGACGAGTACCGGCTTGCCGAGAGACGGTGCCTCCTCCTGTATTCCGCCCGAGTCGGTGAGTATTAAGTAGGCGCGCGCAAGGAAGTTGTGGAAGTCAAGCACCTCGAGCGGCTCTATGATATGTATTCTGTCATCGTCGCCGAATACCTCGCGCGCTGTGTCGCGCACTACGGGGTTCATGTGTATCGGATAAATAACCTTTACGTCCGGCGTTTCGTCGGTTATGCGCTTTATGGCTCTGAACATGTTGTGCATAGGCACGCCGAGATTTTCCCTGCGGTGTGCGGTGAGGACTATCAGTCGGCTGTCTTCTGCCCATTCAAGCTCGGGGTGGGTATAGTCATCCTTTACGGTAGTACGCAGTGCGTCTATCGCCGTATTTCCCGTGACAAATATCGAAGCGGGGTCTTTGCCCTCCCTTATCAGATTGTCACGCGAGCGTGCGGTGGGTGCAAAGTTGTATTTCGCGATTATGCCGACAGCCTGACGGTTGAACTCTTCGGGGTAGGGAGAATATATATTATATGTGCGCAGTCCCGCCTCGACGTGTCCCACGGGTATCTGCATATAAAAGCAGGCAAGAGCGGATACAAAGGTCGTCGACGTGTCTCCGTGAACAAGCACTACGTCGGGCTTTTCCTTTTCGAGGACCGAGCGTATGCGCTCGAGTATGTTTACGGTAACGTCGAAGAGCGTCTGCTTGTCGTGCATTATCGAGAGATCGTAGTCGGGCTTTACGCCGAAAGCGTCGAGCACCTGGTCGAGCATACTGCGGTGCTGTCCCGTGACACACACTACCGTTTCTATCGTATCGCGTCCCTTAAGCTCCTTTACGAGCGGACACATTTTTATCGCCTCCGGACGCGTGCCGAAAACGAGCATTACTTTTTTCTTATTCATCTTGTTTCTCCGGTAAAAAAATCGGTTTATCTCTGTACATTATATACTAATCCGAAATTTTTTTCAATAGCTTGACATTAAGTGCCCGAAAAGTTATACTATTAAGGAGAAAATAAAGAGGTGTTTTGAAATGACGTTGAGAGAACAGACCCGCGCTGCCGTAAACGAGCTGCTTGACGCGGCACATCTGCGTGCGGGAGATATATTTGTCGTAGGCTGCTCGTCGAGTGAGATAGTCGGCGGAGTCATAGGTCACAATTCGAGCTACGAGACCGCGGGAGAGGTTTTTGACGAGATATATAAGGCGGTAAATGCACGAGGCGTGTACCTTGCCGCGCAGTGCTGTGAGCATCTTAACCGCGCACTCATAGTGGAGCGCGAATGCGCCGAAAGGTATTTGCTTGAGCCTGTATGCGTCGTGCCGAAGCCAAAGGCGGGCGGCTCTTTTGCTACCCGCGCATGGGAAAATTTCACCGCTCCTGCGGCGGTCGAACATATACGCGCTCACGCGGGAATGGATATAGGCGGAACACTTATAGGTATGCACCTGCGCGATGTCGCTGTTCCCGTCAGACTGTCGCAGGATAAGATAGGAGAGGCCGCGATAATATGCGCCCGAACCCGTCCGAAATACATAGGCGGGGAGCGCGCAAGGTACGAGTAATGCTTGACAGAAAGAACAACCTAAACGGCATAAATCTGCTCGCCGTCTGTCTGTGCGTGCAGCTCTTTATTATGCTATGGCGCGCTCCCGCAGCCGACCTTGCCTCCGACTCATTAAGGAGCGTCGGGGTGAGCGCGGACGAGCCGTCATTTACGCTCATATGCGGCGCGGTCTATGCGTCAGTCATGGTTCTGTCGGTCTTTTTTCCAATGACGGTATTCTTCAGGATGCGCGGCAGGAGCAAGAGTGAATATTTATCTCTGAATCCGACGCTGCCCGTTCATTCCGCTTATGCGCTTATCTTTTGCGTTGCTTTCAGCGCGATGATTCTATTCTTTATGAACGCTTACAGGTATGCAGTGCCCGACGGCTTTGCAGTCAGGGCGGACATGCCGGGCGACGCGGCGGGGACGGTTGTGAGGTTTGTCGAGCTTGTGCTCATTCCCGCATTTGCCCTTGAGCCTTTTTTTCGCGGGGTGGCGCTGCGTGAGCTTATGCCTTTCGGCAGAACATTTGCGATTGCCGCATCCTCATTTATGGGCGCGATTGCCGAGGACTGCTTTTCGGACGCTCTTTTCGCCCTATGCGTCGGGTTTGTATGCGGATATTTCGTTATGTGCACAAATTCGCTGTGGATTGGGATATTTATGCGCTTGAGCGCGGGAATAACGTATTTTATATACGGATTTTTGCTCTCGTCGGGCATCTCCGTGCGGTATTCTGCGGCGATGTTTATTGCTACCTCCGTACTGTTCCTCAGCGGCATTTTTTGCTGCCTTCGCATAGATGAGCAGTTACGCACGGATAATATCAGCCCCATGCAGACGGAACGCGGGACAGTCGGCAATAGAGCTTTCGTCTCCTGTCTGCGAGCTCCCTGTATGCTTGCTTATTACATTGCGGCGGTGCTGATGTGGATATAAAAGAAAGAGATATTTTATTTATGAGAGAAGCGCTCGGGCAGGCGCGCGAGGCTTATGACATGGGAGAAGTGCCCGTGGGCTGCGTGGTTACGTGCGGGGACGAGATAGTCGGTCGGGGATTTAACAGGCGCGAAACGGGGAAAAATGCTCTGCTCCATGCCGAGACGGCGGCTATATATGAGGCTTGTACCGTGCTCGGCGGCTGGCGTCTATTTATGTGCGAGCTGTACGTTACGCTTGAGCCGTGTCCGATGTGCGCCGGGGCAATAGTCAATTCGCGGGTGAAGCGCGTTATATACGGCGCGCCCGATTCAAAAGCGGGGGCTTTCGGCGGTGTTTTTGATATGAATTCCTTTCCTCTCAATCACAAGCCCGAGATTACGGCGGGCGTGTGCGGAGAGGAATGCTCGGAAATGCTGCGCAGCTTTTTCCGCGAGCTGCGGGAAAGGAAGAGTGCGGAAAGATGAGACTTGATAAATATCTCGCCCATACGGGGCTGCTCTCGCGCCGTGAGGCTGCGCGTGCGGTGCGCGCGGGAGAGGTCACGGTCGACGGGGTATGCGTCCGCTCACCCGACGCTCATATAGATGAAGGAGCGCCGGTAAGCCTGCGCGGGAAGATACTCGACATGCGCGAGCTTGTCTATATAATGCTAAATAAACCGCAGGGGTACGTGAGTGCGACGGACGACCCGCGGGAGAAAACCGTACTTGATCTTATACCGGAGAGGTACACGCGCCGCGGTATTTTCCCGTGCGGCAGACTTGATAAGGATACCGTAGGGCTTGTGATACTTACAAACGACGGCTCGTCTGCGCACAGGCTGCTTGCGCCGAAGAGCCACGCGGAAAAGGTCTATTCCTTTGAATGCGCCGACCCGCTTGAGCATATCGCGCGTCTTGAGGCGGGAGTTGAAATAGCGCATACGTATATGACAATGCCGTGCAGTATAAAGCAGACAGGCGAGAGAATGGGCGAAATAACGCTCACCGAGGGAAAATACCATCAGATAAAACAGATGTTTGCCTCCGTCGGCAACAGAATAGTGTATCTCGAGAGGATATCCTTTGCGGGCATTGTCCTCGACCCGGCGCTTGAGAGAGGGGAGTGGAGGGAACTTACTCCCGAAGAAGTGAGGCTTTTTACCGATGATAAAAGCAGTGATATTTGATATGGACGGGCTTATGTTCTCGACCGAGAGCTTAGCCGTAGATGCACTTGTGCAGGCGGGAACGGACGCGGATATACCCGTGACGCGGGATGACGTATACGCCCTGATAGGCAGCAATCGGAGCGATGCGCAGAGAATACTCTCGAAAAGGCTCGGAAGAGACGTGGATTATTCCGCTCTGCATGAGCGCTCGCTTGCGTATATAATGCACTTTATCAAGAAGAACGGTATGCCCGTAAAATCGGGGCTTTACGAGCTGTTAACTGCGCTCAAGGCTGCGGACATACCAATGACCGTTGCTACATCCTCGCAGAAAAAAACGGCGGATGCGTATTTCCGTGCGGCGGGCGTGACCGGATTTTTCCCCGATTATATAAGCGGTGATCGAGTCAGTCGCGGCAAGCCCGATCCCGAGATATATCTGCGCGCGGCTGCTCTGCTCGGAGTGGCAACGCGTGAGTGCTGCGTACTTGAGGATTCGGATGCGGGAGTCGAGAGTGCGTGCCGCGCGGGAGCACAATGTGTGCTCGTCCCCGATCTTATTCCGGCGGAAAAGATACCTTTTGCGTCAAAAGCGGTGGTTGTCAAGACTCTTTTGGATGCAAAATCACATATTTTTTCGCAATTTACAAAAAAATAATCTCGCGTATTCTCGCTCGGAAGCGGCTCAAACTCTCTGTTTTTCTCAAAAATGTGCAACATGTACAATTTTGCATGGCGATTTTTGGGGAAATAGCGTCTTTTATTTTTCACACGACTTTGATATAATATAGCAAGAAATTTATTTGCATTGGTACGTCTGTGCCAAGGAGGAATCAGCAAGAATGGCAAGTTTATCATTTAAACACATTTATAAGAAGTACCCGGGCGGCGTCACGGCAGTCTCGGATTTCTGCCTGGAAGTTAAAGACAAGGAATTTATCATTTTCGTCGGACCTTCGGGTTGCGGTAAATCCACTACGCTGCGTATGATAGCGGGTCTGGAGGAGATAACCGAGGGCGAGCTTTTCATCGGCGACCGTTTGGTCAACGATATCGCGCCTAAGGACAGAGATATAGCGATGGTTTTCCAGAACTATGCTCTTTATCCTCATATGACGGTTTTTGACAATATGGCGTTCGGACTCAAGCTCCGTAAGGTTCCGAAGGAAGAAATCAAGCGCCGCGTTGAAGAGGCTGCACGTATACTTGATATCTCTCACCTCCTCGACCGCAGACCGAAAGCTCT
>CAKSEI010000084.1 GCA_934446285.1 uncultured Eubacteriales bacterium
GTATGAAGTACTGCATGATGCTCAAATGCAGTCGATATGATATGTTTTTTGCCCCTTCTTTTGCCGAGGGCAGCTGCGGAGAGGATTGCCTGATTGTCTGCCTCGCTGCCGCCTGACGTGAAGATTATCTCGCGCGGCTCGCACCCGAGCAGAGCAGCCATCTCGGCACGAGCGCCCTCGAGCACTTCCTTTGCCCTCTGGCCGAGCGTATGGAGGCTGGACGGGTTGCCGTAAAAATTCTCGGCGCAATCGTTCATTGCCTTTAAAGCAGCTTCGCTTGTCTTTGTCGTTGCTGCGTTATCTGCATAAATTACCATTTGCTTTAACCTACCGTTTTTCTGAGTTGACTTGATTATATCACCATAAACCTACCTTGTCAATAGGTTGAAAAGAATTTAACAATATATGGGCACCTAACGTGTATCCTCCGAGCGTATAAGGTCGCAGAGAGTTATGCCGTCGAGATACTCGTTTATGATTCTGTCGAGCTTTTCCCATACGGGATGAGTGCTGCATTTGCTCGTTCTCTCGCACTTCTTGCCGTGCGAAATGCACGAGACGGGGGAGAGAGAGCCCTCAGACAGGCGCAGTATCTCGCCGACGGAATATTTCTCGGGCGCTTTTGTCAATCTGTAACCTCCGCCTTTTCCGCGCAATCCGTCGAGCAGCCCCGCCTTTGAAAGCACGACTATTATACTCTCAAGGTATTTCTCTGATATCTCCTCCCGCTCGGCGATGTCCTTAAGAGGTATATATCCTCCGTCTGAATTTTCGGCTATGTCGACCATCACGCGCAGCGCGTAACGGCCCTTTGTTGATATCATCATTATTCTTCTCCCGTTTTAATGTCCGGGCGCTTGCTGTCAATGGCGAGGCGAGCGTCAAACAACTTCTCAAAGGCATCGGCGTAATTGCGCAGAGCCGAGCCGCTGAGTGTTTTCCTGTCTATAAATATTCCCTTGCCGTCCGGCTCTGCCGCTCTGTATGCGTTTATACCGACTCCGCAGAATATGCGGAAGCCTTTTTCATACAGATATTCGTGCTTTTCTCCCGTACGCACGGACGAGCCGTACGGCCAGACGTAGACGGAGCATTCTCCTACAATTTCATTCGCCTTATCAAGCCAAAGCTCGGTATCGCTCTTTAACGTATCAAATGTTGCCTGAGCCATGTCTCTGTATGCATAGCTGCCGCACGCAAATGTCCATCCGTCGTTTCTTAGAAATTCCGCCGTTTCCTTTGCTCCGTCCTCGCCCTCGCGGTATCCGAGAAATCCGTCATAGCCCGTGAGGGATATGCACCCGCGCGCTCCTTTGTACACAAAGTCGGGGTTCTCCTCGGCAAAAGCGTCAAGAATCAAGGGCGTTTCGTTATCATACGAGATTTCGCCGTCGGTATACGAGCAGAGCCTGCCGTCGCTGTCAAGCCCCAGTCTGTCGACTACACCGCTGCCTTTATTTGCCGATGGATAGGTAAGGTCCTCGCATATGAGCACGAAAGGTTTCTTGCCCGACGGGATTTTTATTTCCGACACTGCCCCGTCCGTCTGCAGGCTCTCTACGGGTATGAGAATATAATTATTTGAATACAAATCCGCGAGTATCGCGCGCAGCTCGTCGGGTGTTATGAGATTTGCGTCGTAGCTCTTTGCATATTTTGACCCTGCTGCATATACCTTATCCGTGAAAGCCATGAGATTTCGCACGCTCAGTACCTCTACCGAGCCACGATAGATATATGTGTTCTCCTGACTCTCTTTATATCCCGACACAAGGTCGGAGAGCGCCTTTGTGAGGGACGAATTGTCACTCATGTTTTCAAGGGCTGATATGAGCTTTTCCGCATCCGAGATGTAATTATGGCTGAGCAGCTTATTTACCGTCGCCCGTGCCTCTGCAGGGTCGAGCACCTCATCAAGCTCCTTTTTTGCGAGAGGGTAATACTTTGTATCCCTGCTGTTTACCGAGCAGAGCAGCGTAATTTTCTTAGCGTTGTCCTTTTCCTCTGCTGCTGACAGATATGCGTTTCTGCCGTCCGTGATGGATTTCACATCATCGGTAAAGGACGATATCTGACCGCTCGTCACAGGGAAGAGCGAATACGCCGAGAGCGCCGCCACGGCTGTGTCCTCCTCTATTTTGCCCGAGCCGTAGTCGTCGACTACCTCGCTCATGCTGTCGAGGCATATCTCGCTTACCTTATTCCAATAGTCGCACATTTTGCGCTCACGCCTGTCGAGAGTTTCGGTGCGCCCCGCTTCGGCTTTTTCTTTAAAGTCCGAGAAAACGCTTTTCGCCGTGTCGGTTATGTCTATTTCGTCACGCATTGCAATGACGAAGTACGCGACGGCTGCTATGACCGCAGCCATGAGGACTATTGCGAGAATTAAAAGGATAATGCGCTTTGCTTTCATTTATGTTCCTCCGTGAAAAAGACTCAGGCTGACATCATATAGGATACTATCGTGAGTATGTACATGATCAGCGACGTTACAAATGCAAGTATCATGCCCGTATTGAAGAAGCCGGCAGCAAAGTGCACGGCAGCGTTCTTTATGCAGGCGGAAAGGTCTTTTTTATATTTTCCGAACATAACCCCGAGCAGGATAACTCCGGCGACGGCAAGCAGGAGCTGCCCCACGCCCTGTATCGTGCGGATAATATCACAGGAATAAGTCTCGGCAAACTGCTGCAGCACGGCATTGAGAGTGTTGAAAAAGAAGTGAAGCAGCACGCTGAATATCAGTCGGTTTGACTTGCAGTAAACATATCCGAATACTATTCCCGCGAGAAACGCATAAAAGAACTGATAGATATTTGCATGCATAAGTCCGAAAACCCAAGATGACATGAGTATCGCGATTCCGTCGCCGTATATGCGCGTGCGCCCGAGTACAATCTTCCTGAAAATAAGTTCCTCAAAGACCGGTGCACAGATGCTCATTACGGCAAAAGTCTCCGACAGGCTCATCTGAGCGGATGAAGCGGTAAGCGGGTCGGTTATGCTCTGTCCGATGATATACGAAATTATATCCGAGATATCCGAGCCGATTTTCGCTCCGATAAGAGCGAAAAGTGTAAGCACGGCGTATGCAGCGGCAAGATACGGTACACTTATCCTTCTCTGTACACGGGAGATTTGATCTTTTCTTAAAAAAATGCAGACGGATATCAGTCCCGCTCCGTATCCCGCAAGGGAAGCGGCGAGGTAATAGCCGTGCGACATGAAGTCATCACCGATGAGGGCATGCATGAGTGCCGCGACGGCAAAGGACGCTGCCTGCGAGAGTATAAAATATAAAACTACGGCAAGCCCCGCGCGCGAGAACAGCCTGCGCACGTCCCTCTCCGCCGAGAGCGGTTCGAGGGCAGGGCCCGCGGGGAAGTCAGTGTTCATTTTTGCTCTCGCACTTTTTTTCGAATTTTTCTTTATCAACTATAAAGCGCTCGTGCGTTCCGCGCCCGATAATTCCTTTTTCGTCATGCGCCTCTACGGTAAAAACGAGTCTGCGTCTGTCTATCTCGGAGAGCACCGCCCGCGCCCTTACCGTGCATCCGACGGGTGTCGGGCTGAGGTGCTCTATATCTACGCGTGTACCTACCGTTGTCATTCCGTCGTCCATATATCCGTCGACGCACTCAAGCGCAGCCTCCTCCATAAGGGCTATCATCATAGGAGTTGCGAAAACGTGCAGCCCGCCGCTGTGCATTGTTACAGCGCTCATTTCCTCCGTGACTGCCGTGCTTTTTGTCAATTCAAGTCCTGTATGCAATAACATCTTATAATCCTCCTTGTACATTATACCCCGATTTATTCCGCAATTCAAGGTGTGCCTATTGAAAAATGTGTTAAATTACTATATAATAAGCTCATGGAAAAGATTACTACAGCCGCGCTCGCTGCAAGCGCGGATAAGGAAGCGGAAGAAAAAGGCACTTCCCCGGCTATCCTTATGCTGAGAGCGGCGCACGCTCTTTCGGAGCATTGCGCGGGGTATAAAAAAATTGCCGTGGTCTGCGGCTCCGGTAATAACGGTGGGGACGGCTATGCGGCAGCCACGCTTATTCGCGACGGAGTTACGGTATTTTTCGTTGCCGAGCCGAAAACCGCGGATGCACGCTTTTACCGTGAGCAGTGCGAGAAGAGCGGAATACCCGTGCTGCCGTTTGAACACGGCTGTCTTAATGGCTGCGACTGCGTGCTTGACTGCCTTTTCGGTGTGGGGCTGAAAAGAAAGCCTGAGGGGTTATACGCCCGTGTTATCGAGGAAATAAATGTCTCGGGGGCTTTTGTTATAAGTGCTGATTTGCCGAGCGGACTTTTCTCGGACAGCGGGCTTGCACCTGTATGCGTAAACGCGGACGTTACGGTTACTTTCGGTGCAAAAAAGGCGGGAATGCTGCTCGCGGACGGTCAGGATAAATGCGGCAGGGTTGTTGTCGCGGACATCGGCACCGATGTCCGTGAGGCTGCTTACCTTGTTGAGAGGGAGGATGTGCGGTCCGTTTTCCCGCGGAGAAAGCGCGGGAGCAATAAGGGTATGTTCGGCTATATAGCTCTCATAGGCGGATGCGGGGATTATACGGGTGCACCGAAATTAAGCAATATTGCCGCTGCCGCAATGCGCAGCGGTGCGGGAGTCGTGCGTCTGTGCGTTCCGCGCTCAATCGGTGCGTCCGTCTCGCCCTACCTGCTCGAGTCCACGATGTATTCCGTACCGGATGAGAACGGTCATATGCTTTTCTCCGAGGAGAGCATCGACGCGATGTTAAAGTCAACGCGCGCATGCGCCGTCGGAATGGGCTGGGGAGACGGAAAAGACAATGCCCGCATCCTTGAGTATATTCTCTCGGTTTACGATGGCAGACTTCTGCTCGATGCGGACGCGCTCAATACGGTTGCGCGTATGGGCAGTGATGTTCTCAAGGGCGCAAAGCCGGATATTCTCATAACGCCTCACCCGGGAGAATTTGCACGGCTCTGCCGGACGGATATAAGCTCCGTCCTTGATAATCCGATTGAGCGCGCGCGGCAGTACGCGGAGAAATACGGCGTTACCGTGCTTTTAAAGGGAGCTGCCACGACGGTAAGCGACGGGAGAGACGCATATATCGTCTCGCGCGGTTGTGCCGGAATGGCGACGGCGGGCAGCGGGGACGTGCTGTCCGGGATAATATGCGCGCTGCTCGGCTTTTCTCCCGAGAGCGCATGCACCTGCGCAGCGGCGGGAGCGTATCTTGCAGGTGTCAGCGGAGAATTTGCTCAGGCCGAGACGGGGGCATACTCCATGATAGCCTCCGACACCGTGCGTCACATCTCCGACGGCATAAAATATATTACGGGTGCGTGACTGTTACGCACCCGACACGCAGCAAAAATGTCACGCACCGCGTGACAAACTTCTATTTTTAAACGACAGACACTCTCCGAACGGTTTGTCTCGGAAAAAATTCGTTGAGATACTCGGAGCGCAGCTGTACTCGATTTGAAAAATCAATCGGTATCTCTTTGCCTGAAGAAACAATGCCGCAAATCGGTTTCATACGGTTTACGGCATTGTTTTGGCGTTCCCGAGGTGATTCGAACACCCGACCTACCGCTTAGGAGTTCAAAAAATCTCGTTTTTAACCGTGTACCTGTGTGTTCTGTAATGTCCGAAAAGCCTTGGAATATCAAGGATTCTGGATGATTTGAGTTCCTTTGAAAATCAGTGCGTTTCCCTCAATATCCTGCTAATTTTCGCGCCATATTGCAAAAGTATTAGCAGAATAATTTGGGGATGGAAAAGCGTTCAACTGAAAATGTGAACCGTGTGTCCTCTTGTGTCCTACCGTAAAACGACCGTCTGTGTAAAAGCAAGCGGTCGTTTTGCTTCTCTACATAGCCGTCTGCGTCGCCGCAGGCGGCTAAATTTATGCAAAGGAGGAAACCCATATGGCAAATTGCAAAGTGATCGCAGTGACGAACCAAAAGGGCGGCGTGGGCAAAACTACGACCACCGCTAACCTCGGCATCGGGCTTGCCCATCAGAACAAGCGGGTGCTGCTTATTGATGCAGATGCGCAAGGCTCTTTGACTCTCTCCCTCGGCTATCCGAAGCCGGATGAGCTGCCCGTGACGCTGGCGAATGTGATGCAGAATGTGATCGACGACACGCCTATGCCGGACGGCTACGGTATTTTGCACCACGGCGAAGGCGTAGACCTACTCCCTGCGAACATTGACCTGTCCGGTATGGAAATTCGGCTCATCAACGCTATGAGCCGGGAAAGTGTGCTGCGGACATATATCAATGCAGTGAAACCCCATTACGACTATATTCTCATTGACTGTATGCCCTCGCTCGGTATGATGCCGATCAACTCACTGGCGGCAGCGGACAGCGTTATCATTCCGTCGCAGCCGTCGTTTCTGTCGGCAAAGGGGCTGGATCTGCTGATGCAGTCCATCGCAAAGGTCAAACGGCAGATCAATCCCAAGCTGAAAATTGACGGCATCCTTTTTACGATGGTGGACAGCCGTACCAACGAGGCCAAGGAGATCATCGCATCTCTGCGCGCCCACTATGGCGAAAAGATCCGGGTATTCGGGACGGAGATCCCCTTTTCCGTCCGAGCCGCAG
>CAKSEI010000085.1 GCA_934446285.1 uncultured Eubacteriales bacterium
GGGATATCGAGACGAAAGCTATCAGTACGTAGGATATAACGTCTATTATCGTCGTGACCGAGCTCATCATAAGCCCTACGTAGTCGGTATAGGTTATCTTGTCGTTCTCGTCGCGTCCCGCATTAAAGTCGTCTATCTTATCGCAGATGACTTCCTTGCTTTCAAAGTCCTTCGGATATATCGAAACGCTCTTCGGCGTTGTCTTGTCTATCACGCCGAGCTTTTCGAGATTGCCGTCATAGGTAGCCGAGGTTCTCGTCAACGCAGTAAACATCTCAAGCACCTTTTTTTCGTCCATGCCCGAAATGAGTGCGCCGTACTGCGCCTGCTCCTCCGCGCCAAGCGTTGATATATACGCCTGAACATCGTCCATGGTGAGCGGGCTCTGCTCCGATGTCGGGAATTTTATTCCCGTGAAGATGTCGGTATCGCTGTTTTCTTTTTGCGCCTTTACCGCATCGCTCTTATCGGTGATATCGGTTATGTAGTCGGTCAGCGCCTTTGTATATCCGAGCACTCCGGATATCGATGAGGCAAGCGCACCCTCAGACGGACGGACGATGCCCGATATCTTTATCTTGACGGCGTTACCAACTGCCCTGTCCTCTTCAAGCTGCTCGTATACACCGTTGCCGTCCGCGTCCTCGTATGCAAGTGCGGCAGGAACAAGGTCAAAGGTCATACCGATAAGGTCGTCATAGTCAAAGCTGAGCTTCTCAACGGGCAGCTCCTCTCCGTTCTTCATCATATCAATGAAATCGTTTATCTCCGAGCGGTCACGCAGTCCGAGCGCATAGAGAACCATGTCGGTAA
Source organism: uncultured Eubacteriales bacterium (assembly GCA_934446285.1). Taxonomy (GTDB): domain Bacteria; phylum Bacillota; class Clostridia; order Oscillospirales; family CAG-272; genus CAKSEI01. The sequence continues at coordinate 814 of CAKSEI010000085.1, forward strand.
GCTCATTATTCTTGTCAACGGCGAGCACGACTTCATTGTACTCACTCGGCCACGAGCCGATTATGTCGTACTGGCTCTCAAGCAGACTCTGATTGTCTATCATCTCGCTCATAATGTCAAAGCCGGTAACGGAGCCTGCGAGCGAGCTCATAGAGCCCATGCCGTTTATCGCGTCGCTGTATTTGATGCCGTACAACTTCTCGTACATGGCGTCGATAATCTCGGTCGTATCGACCTTTACCCTGTTGCCCGCAACATCGGTCGTATATACGGTATAGTCAAGCCCGTAGGTGTATTTCACATCGCTCACAAGGTCGGAAATACCGTTTGCGGGGTCGTCGAGATAGCTTTTCAGCGACTTTAAGTCGTTGTGCACCATACCGCTCAGCATGGAGTTGAGCATGGTGGTCATATTGCTGTTTGAATGAATTTTGCCGTCGTCGCCGTGTTCCTCCCCGCCGTTATCGGCGGCAGCGGCAAACATGCTTGAATAGTCCATAGCCTCCGTCTGTATCGTCAGAGGATATGAAGAGAGGGTGTCCTCCTGCACACGGTCTATGTAGAGGGTTATACCGTTCGACAGTGCGAGAATAAGCGCTATGCCGATTATACCGATACTCCCCGCGAAGCTCGTCAAGAACGTCCGCGCCTTTTTCGTCATGAGATTGTTAAGCGAAAGAGAGGTCGCGGTGATAAAGGACATCGGCTTTTTGCGCACCTTTTTCTTCTCGGCCGGGGCGCTCTCCTCCGCCGGCCCATACGGGTTGCTGTCGCCTACCACTTTGCCGTCGAGCAGACGTATGATACGCGTAGAATATCTCTCGGCAAGCTCGGGATTGTGCGTTACCATGATAACGAGCCTGTCCTTTGCTATCTCGGAGAGCAGCTCCATTATCTGTACGCTCGTCCCGGAGTCAAGCGCTCCCGTCGGCTCGTCGGCGAGGAGAATTTCCGGGTCGTTTACAAGTGCCCGAGCTATCGCAACGCGCTGCATCTGTCCTCCCGACATCTGATTGGGCTTCTTATGCAGAAAGTCGCCGAGTCCCACTCTCTCGAGAGCCTTTTTTGCCCTCTCTCTTCTCTGCTGACGGCTTATGCCCGAGAGTGTCATGGCAAGCTCGACATTCGCGAGTATCGACTGGTGGGGAATAAGATTATAGCTCTGAAAAACAAAGCCGACCGAGCGATTGCGATAAACGTCCCAGTCGCCGTCCCTGTATTCACGGGTGTGTCTGCCCTTTATTATCAGGTCGCCGTCCGTGTACCTGTCAAGTCCGCCGATGATATTGAGCAGCGTCGTCTTGCCGCAGCCCGACGGACCGAGGATTGAGACAAATTCGCTGCGTCTGAACGCCATGCTGACACCGTTAAGCGCAGTCTGCGAATTGTCCGCAAACTTATATACCTTCTTTATGTTCTTTAGTTGCAGCATTGTTTATGCATCCTTATAAAATGATATACTGATTATACCCGTGAGTGCGGTGAAAAGCAAGCAAATCACACTTTTGTTACAATAAAGTAACCGAGTTTACAAAGCGCGGAGAGGCGCTAAGCCTCTCCGATACCGAATGATATTTCTATCGCGCCGTCTACGCGCGCCATCGTGTCGCTGTCGATATGCCCCATCTTTTCTCTCAGGCGCTGTTTGTCTATTGTACGTATCTGTTCGAGCAGAATTACAGAGTCCTTCGCAAGCCCGAATTCTCTCGCGCATCCAACTATATCGATATGGGTGGGCAGCCGCGATTTTGACATTCTGCTCGTTATCGCAGCGGCAATAACCGTCGGGCTGTACCTGTTTCCGATATTATTCTGAACGATGAGCACCGGGCGCAGTCCGCCCTGCTCGCTCCCGACGACGGGGCTGAGGTCGGCGTAGTAGATATCGCCTTTTTTTATATTCATAGGCTTTTCATCTCCCGTGTTTAGTCTTGTCCGTATAAGCGCTTTTTAATCACGTATTTCATATTATGCCGTGCGCAAAAAAAGCGTTACGCTATGGAAAAAGCGCCTCGCTTGTGTTATAATAATACGGTAATATGCTTTTTTGCCGCATGGAGACTATATGAAAAGATACGATTATAAATTCAATAAAAAATGGGGAGCAATCACTCTGCCCTTTATTCTGTGCGCACTCGGGGCGCTCATGTCGTTTTTCAGCATAACATGGGAGCGCGGAGCGCTCAAGCAGGCGCTTGTCACCGTGCGCAAAGGTGCATGGACATTTCCCGACACGCTCATGACCGTCATGCCGCTGCTGCTCCTTGCCATGCTGCTTATCGCGGTGATATTTGACAAGCGCGCGCTTTTTGCCTTTGCGCCCCTGCCCGTGATATACGGCCTTGCGTGCGAAAACGCCGATAAGCTGACCAAATGCACGGTGTATCTCAGCGTGCCGTGCCTCGCTTTCTTCGCCGTATATATTCTCTTATGCACGGGACTGCTGCCGCGTGCGGGCATATGCTCCGCCGTGTGTGCACTCTGCGCACTCTATTTTCCCGTGTCGGTGGCATTCGACTTTGTTCCGCTGCTTGAGTCATATAATTTCAGTTACGGAGCGTCGTACAAGCTCTCTCAGACCGCCGCGTTCTTCTTTATGTTCATGGCAATTGCGGTATTCTGCATCGGGCTTGTGCGCACGGAGCGCGAGCACGGGGAAAAGAATGAATATTCGCCCCGTCTTGAGGCGGGCAGCACGGGAGACGCTCTCAAGGAGGACAGCCACGTGCGCGCGGAGGATGATATCATAAAATGAAAACGGTACTTAAGCATTTAAGTGAATATAAAAAAGAGTGCGTCTTAGCGCCTCTCTTCAAGCTGCTCGAAACCTGTCTTGAGCTTACTGTACCGATTGTCATAGCGTCGATAATCGACCGCGGTATCGGAAACGGGGACAAGCCGTGGATATACCGAATGACGCTTACCCTTATCATACTCGCACTCGTCGGGCTTGCCGCCGCGATAACCGCGCAGTATTTCTCGGCTAAAGCAGCCATAGGCTGCAGCGCGTCGATACGCGAATCGCTCTTCCGCCATATTCAGTCACTCTCGTACCCCGATCTTGACGGCATGGGTGCGTCCGCCCTGATTACGCGCATAACGGGCGACGTAACTCAGGTGCAGACGGGCATAAATCTCACGCTGCGCCTTATACTGCGCGCGCCTTTCGTCGTATTCGGCGCTATGATAATGGCTTTCACTGTGGACGTGAAGTGCGCTCTGATATTCTGCGTCATGATACCCGTGCTGCTTATTGCGGTTTTTGCCGTTATGCTCGGCTGCGTGCCGCTGTACAAAAAGGTTCAGAGGCATCTTGATACCGTAACGCGCACGGTAAGGGAAAATCTCACCGGTGCAAGAGTCCTGCGCGCATTTGCAAAGGAGGACGACGAGCGGAAGAAATTTGCGGAGGAAAACGGAGCTCTTTCGCGCATACAGCTCTTCACGGGCAGGATTTCCGCCCTTATGAGCCCCGCGACATACCTTACGGTAAACCTATGTATCGCTTGGATGATAGCGCGCGGAGGACTGAGAGTAAACCTCGGCGACCTGACTCAGGGTGAGGTCATCGCCCTTTACAACTATATGTCGCAGATACTCGTAGAGCTTATAAAAATGGCGAACCTCATCATAACAATGACAAAGGCAGTCGCCTCCGCCGACAGAATAACCGAGGTTATCGACTACACTCCATCGCTAAATGGCGGAGAGCTCACTCGGGCGGAAAATTTCACTCTGCACTTTGACAACGTATCCTTTGCCTATCCGGGAGCTGCCGAGCCATCGGTGGAGAACATCAGCTTCACTTTGGAAAACGGGAAAACTCTCGGTATAATAGGCGCTACCGGTTCGGGAAAAAGCACCATTGCCTTTCTCGCCTCCCGTTTCTACGACCCGAGCGAGGGCAGCATAACTCTCGGGGGCAGACCGATATCCGAATATGACAATGCATTCCTAAGAGACCATATCGGTTTTGTCCCGCAAAAGGCGGTTCTCTTCGGCGGGACGATACGCGAGAATATCCTCGCGGGTAAGGACTATCCCGACTCGCGCATAAATGAGGCGCTCGCAACCTCTCAGGCGACAGACGTCATAGCTTCAAAAGTCCGTGGGCTCGACGAAAAGATAGGCGCGGGAGGCGCGGGCTTATCGGGGGGTCAGAGACAGCGTCTGACGATAGCTCGCGCAGTCGTAAGAGAACCGGAAATACTCATCCTCGACGACTCATCATCAGCCCTCGACTACAGAACGGATGCGGCTCTGCGCCGCTCCGTCGCGGAATGCTCTTTCAATCCCGCGACAGTCATAATATCTCAGCGTGCCTCGTCCGTCATGGACGCGGACGAAATACTCGTCATGGATGACGGGCGATGCGTTGCGAGAGGAACGCACGACTCGCTGCTGCATGAATGCGACATATACAGAGAAATATACGAAACGCAGTTCGGAAAGGCGGCAGTATAATGAAAACATTAAAGAGAATTCTCGCGCTGCTGCGCCCGTACTCGCCTCTCTTGGTTATATCATTTATATTCGCCGCACTGTCGGTCGCGCTGACCCTCGCCATACCCATTCTCGCCGGCTCTGCGATAGACCTGCTCGCAGGCGTGGGAAAGGTCGACTTTTCCCTGCTCTATACCGCGTGCGTCAGGATAGCTTTATGTGCCCTTGCCCTTGCTCTGTGCGACTGGGTGCTCTCGGTTCTGTGCAACCGAATTTCCTTTTTAACCGTGCGGGATTTGCGCTCCCTTGCCTTTGACAAGATAACCCGTCTGCCTCTCTCCTATCTCGACACTCACCCGGCGGGACAAACCCTTAACAGAGTCATAGCCGACGCCGACCAGTTCTCCGACGGACTGCTCATGGGCTTCAGACAGCTTTTCACCGGTGTACTCACCGTCGTCGGAACTCTCGTTATAATGTTTAAAACAAGCGCAAGCGTCGCCGCTGTCGTCGTGCTCGTCACGCCCGTGTCGCTCGTGAGCGCATGGGTACTCGCGCGCAGGACGTATAAATATTTCAGAGAGCAGACCGACGCGCGCAGCAATCAGACCTCGGTCATCGCCGAGATGATAGGCGAGCGCAAGACGGTAATAGCCCTCGGAATGGAGAAGAAAGCAAATGACACATTCTGCACTTCAAACGACGAATTGCGCCATGCGTCGCTGCTCGCGACATTCTTCTCGTCAATAGTAAATCCGACCACGCGATTTATCAACAATACCGTATACGCGCTCTCCGCACTCTTCGGCTCAATCGCCGTTATGGGCACGGGTTCGCTCACGATAGGCGGGCTGTCGTGTATGCTCTCATACGCGACTCAGTATTCAAAGCCCTTTAACGAGATATCGGGCGTTGTCACCGAGCTTCAGAATGCTTTCGCCTGCGCCGACAATATCTTCCGCCTGCTCGACTCTCCCGACAGAGCGCCCGACGGGACGACGGAGCTTGAATCGATCGACGGAAGAGTGGCTTTTGATAGTGTTTCATTCTCTTATACAAAAGAAAAAAAGCTCATCGAGGACTTAAATCTCTCGGTAGAGCCGGGAATGCACGTCGCCATAGTCGGTCCCACCGGCTGCGGCAAAACCACGCTGATAAATCTCCTCATGCGCTTCTACGACACGGACGCGGGCAGCGTCAGCGT
>CAKSEI010000086.1 GCA_934446285.1 uncultured Eubacteriales bacterium
GCGGAGGTGTTCGTTGTTTCCGACGGCGATGATGACGGCGGTCTCGTCGGCAGAGTAGGCTGCACGGCTGAGTTCAGCCATATAGTGCATCTGCCCGACGGCAATGTCCGAGTCATGATTGACGGCAAGTCGCGCGCAGCGGCGGTACACATAAAAGAGCGTGCGGGATTTCTGCTCGCCGACATTGTAATCAGGGAGTACCGTTACGACGAAGAAATATTCGATGAGACGCAGCGAGCGGTCATTATTTCCATGCTTCGCGAATTCTGCGACCAGATACCAAAGCTGTCAAAGGAGCTTTTCGACGCCGCATCGGGCATAGACGATACCGTGCTGCTCATGGACACCATAGCGTCGGACGTCTTTCAGGACGACGCAAACAGACGGTGCGTAATCAGCGAATTCGACCCGAAACACAGATACGAGATATTCTGTCAGGCTTTCTGCGCTGAGATAGTCAATATGGGACTTGGCAGCGAAATACATAAGCAGGTGCGCGAAAACCTTGACAGAAATCAGCGCGACTACTACCTGCGAGAGCAGCTCAAGGTAATACAGGACGAGCTCGGTTACGACGAGGACGACGAGGAGATAAGCGACTATATTAAGCGCATAAATAAGTGTATAGACGACGAAAAATCGCGCGAAAAGCTTATAAAAGAGGCAAATAAATTAGCCAAAATTCCTTTTGGCGCGTCCGAGGGCACGGTCATACACGCATACCTTGACACGGTGCTCGAGTACCCGTGGAAGAATTTTACGCAGGACCGAATAGATATACCCGCAGCGCGGAAAATCCTTGACGCCGACCACGACGGGATTGAAAAGGTTAAAGAGAGAATTTTAGAGTATCTCGCAGTTAAAAAGCTGTGCGGAGACGGCGGAGCACAGATACTCTGCCTTGTCGGTGCGCCGGGCGTGGGCAAAACATCGGTTGCGCGCTCGGTTGCACGCGCTATGGGAAGAAGGTTCGTGCGCATTTCTCTCGGCGGAGTGCGTGATGAGGCGGAGATACGCGGTCACAGGCGCACTTACCTCGGTTCTATGCCGGGACGTATAGTCGCGGCGATAACCGAGGCGGGAGTGGAAAATCCTCTTATCCTGCTCGATGAGATAGACAAGCTTACCTCCGACCTGCACGGCGACCCGTCGTCGGCTCTGCTCGAGGTGCTCGACAGCGAGCAGAACAGCTCATTCAGGGATCACTTCATGGAGATACCGATTGACCTGTCAAAATGCGTTTTCATAGCGACGGCAAATACCCTTGATACGGTTGCCCGTCCGCTGCTCGACCGCATGGAGATAATCGAGATGAGCTCATATACCCGCGCTGAGAAGTTCGCTATAGCGAGACATCATCTCATAAAGAAGCAGGCAAAGGCAAACGGCATTAAGCTCTCGCAAATACGTATATCGGATAAGGCTCTGTACTCGATTATAGACGACTATACCGCCGAGGCGGGCGTGCGCTCGCTTGAGCGTAAGATTGCGGCGATATGCAGAAAGGCTGCCATAGCTGTAGTAGACGGCGATAAGAAGAGCGTGGGAGTAACGGAGGCAAATCTGAAGGATTTTCTCACCGAGCCGGTTATTCCCGAGAAAAAAGTAAGCGCCGACGGCAGAGTCGGAGTAGCCAACGGCATGGCGTATACGCAGTACGGCGGCGACCTGCTGCCTGTGGAGACGCTCTCTATGCCGGGATCGGGTAAGGTAATCCTCACCGGCTCTCTCGGCGATGTTATGAAGGAGTCGGCGGAGATTGCCGTCTCATATATACGCTCGGTTGCACGCGAGTTTGAGATACGGCAGTCATTTTACCGCGATACGGATATACACGTTCATTTTCCGGAGGGTGCAGTCCCGAAGGATGGACCGTCGGCGGGAGTCACGGTTACGAGCGCGATAATCAGCGAGCTTACCGGCTGCCCCGTAAGAGGGGATATCTCAATGACGGGAGAAATCTCACTTAAAGGCAGCGTGCTGCCCATAGGAGGCCTCAGGGAAAAGACTATGGCTGCATATAAGGCGGGTGTGAGGACGATACTCATACCGCGAGCAAATGAGCAGTCACTGCGCGAGGTAGACCCCGAGATAAAGGAAAATGTGCGCTTTGTACTTTGCTCGGACATAAGAGACGTGCTTAGAGAGGCGCTTATCCTCGATATGCCCGACGGTGCGGACGCAGCGGAGCGCAGGAGAATTACCGCGATGCGCGGATTTGTAAAGGCGTAATATGAAGCTTAATATACAGAACACCGTGCTCTCGGTGACGGCAGGAAGGACAGACCAGTTTCCGCTCGATACGATGCCGCAGATAGCCTTTTCCGGCAGGTCGAATGTCGGAAAAAGCTCGCTTGTAAATACGCTCCTGCAGCGGAAAAAACTCGCGAGAGTATCAAGTATGCCGGGAAAGACGGTCACGGTCAACTTTTACTGCGTAGATAAGAAGCTGTATATAGTCGATCTGCCGGGCTACGGCTTTGCAAAGAGAACACCTGAGGACATACGCAGATGGTCCTCTCTTACCGACGGCTACTTCACGGACGGGTATTCCGTCGGGCGCTTAAAGTGCGTGGTACAGCTTGCCGACCTAAAGGTAGGGCTCACGCGCGACGATGAGATGATGCTTGATTATCTGAGAAATACGGGAACGGATTTTGTCATTGTCGCGACTAAGAGTGACAAGCTGAATAAAACCGACACCCGGCGCGGGCTTGATAAAATACGCAATAATCCTCTCGTGGGAGAGCAAACCGAGGTTATCCCCTTTTCGTCCCTCTCGGGAGTCGGCAGGGATATGCTGCTCGGCGTTATTTATAAATATATCTGAGGAAAAACAATGTTAAGAGAAATTATCGCAGCCATACAGAGCGGGGATATGACGGGCGTGGCGCAGATTGTCATGATGATACCGATAGTGCTCTTTTCGCTGTGCTTTCATGAGTATTCGCACGGCTTTATCGCGTATAAGCTCGGAGACCCGACCGCCCGCGCGGGCGGACGTCTGACGCTTGACCCGCGCAAGCACCTTGACCCCGTCGGTACGCTTATGATGTTTTTATTCGGATTCGGATGGGCAAAGCCGGTACCGATAAATCCGGCATACTTCAAGAAGCGCAAATCGGGTATGGCTATGACTGCCCTTGCGGGACCTCTTTCAAACATTCTGCTCGCCTTTTTATCCGTATTGATTTATCATCTGAGCGCGACGGTAATATATCACTTATCGCCTGCCTCTCTCTATTCGTCTGCATTTTATATTACCGGGTTGTTTTTCAATATGGCTGCATCTCTCAATCTCAGTCTCGCGGTGTTCAATCTGATACCCGTGCCGCCGCTCGACGGCTCGCGCATACTTAACATCATCCTGCCGGAGAGATATTACTTCGGGGTAATGCGCTATGAGAGATATATATACCTCGGCGTTGTCGTGCTGCTCTTCACGGGACTGCTCGACAGACCCCTCGGGTATGCCGTATCGGGACTTTTCAAGCTTATCAACACGGCGATATCCGCGATACCGGGTATAATCTGAATGGAGACGCTAAGCTTCAGGCTTGACAGCTTTGAGGGACCTCTTGACCTGCTGCTCAGGCTGATCGTAAAAAATCAGGTTGATATTTGCGATATACCGATAGCCCTCATCTTCGACCAATATATGGAGTACATCGAGCGTATGCGTATGATGGACATGGAGATAGCGGGTGAGTTTATCACCATGGCTGCCGAGCTTATGCTCATAAAGAGCAGGATGCTTCTGCCGGGCAGAGAGGAAGACGAGGAGGAGGATCCCCGAGCCGCACTCGCTCAGGCTCTCACCGAATACAAGAAAGCAAAGGAGGCTGCCTCATATCTCGGCGGGCGCTTTGATGTCTACTCCGCACGCTTTGTAAAGGATACGGAGGAACTGACCTTTGAGGAGGAGCTCTCAGGTCAGAGTATAGAGGCACTGGAAAAAGCCCTCGCGCGCGTGCTCGGCAGAAAGGAGCTGCGTGAGCAGTCCATGACCGATGAACCGGGCGAGACACTCACGCGCATAGTGCGCAGCCGCGTAACACCGATAAAGGAGCGCGAAACGGAGATAAGGAGGATGCTCGGCGAGCGCGGGAGCATGTCCTTTGACGAAATAATGATGGCATCCCTTACGCGTTCGGATATCATAGCGTCGTTTGTCGCTCTGCTTGAAATGGTTAAAAATCAGAGCGTTTACATGAGCGCGGAGGAAAACGGAGATATTTATTTTGAGATGAAAACCTCAGACGGAGGGGCGGATGGCTGATTATAAGATAGGGCAGAACGAGAGAATAATCGAGGCTGTTCTCTTTGCCGCGGGCTATCCCGTCACCTATAACAAGCTCTCGGATATACTATCTCTCTCTGTTTCGGAGGTAAAAAAATGCGTAAAGGCTTTCGCGGAGTATTATAACTCCGAGGAAATTATGCGCGGTATACAGCTTGTTACCTATGATGATGCATGTCAGCTGTGCTCGCGAGAGGAGTACGCGGAGTATATAAAGGAGGCGCTCGGTATCAGACGCGGCGGCACTCTCTCAAATTCCTCTCTCGAGGTTCTCGCCCTTATCGCCTATCATCAGCCAGTTACGCGCGCCTATGTCGAGCAGATACGGGGAGTTGACTGCTCTTATGCGATATCGAGCCTGCTCGATAAGGGGCTTATCGACGTAAAGGGCAGACTTGACGTGCCGGGTAAGCCGTACCTCTACGTTACCACCGACGACTTTTTACGATGCTTCGGGCTTGAGAGTCTCTCGGAGCTCCCCCCCGCCGAGTATTTCTCGGATATGGCGCGGGACGAGCAGCTTACCCTTGAGTTGGGAGAGGGAGAGTAGATGTGGTGGAGAGTGCTCCTTGCCGTTCTCGGTGCGCTTGCCGCCCTGTCCTGCTGCCGCATTAAAATATGTATAGGCTATTCGGGAGCTCTTACGGCGAGGCTTAAGATACTTTTCCTCGGCTTTACCCTTTATCCGAAAAAAGAAAAAATAAAGCTTGAGAAATTCACCGCACGCGGTGTGAATAAGCAGGTAAAAAAGCTTAAGGGCAAGGAGAAAAAGCAGCAAGGACAAAAGGTCGGGGAGGACAAGGCGGAGAATATGCTGGGAGCCGTGCGCTCCGCGGGAGGAATGCTTGCCGCTCTTCGTGATAAATTTCTCGATTACCTTACCGTTGAGGTCGCGCAGCTGCACCTGTGTGTGGCAAGTGAGGACGCGGCGCGTACCGCAATCCTTTACGGCGTCGCCGTTCAGGGAGTTCAGTATATAATAACGCTGCTCGACGAGATGACAAACTTCAGGGCTGAGAATGACATGAGCATATCGGTTTTTCCCGATTTCACCTCGGAGAAGCCGTATTTTCATCTCAATATCACGCTCTCGGTGCGTATATGGCAGGCGCTTTCGCTCGCACTGCGTGCCGCGGCATTTTATATAAAGGATTCAAAAAACAAAAATTCCGCATAGTGAGGAGGAAATCATGGCAGAAAGTAAATTAAACGATATAATCCAGACGTCTCTTTCAAGCATAAAAGAGGTCGTCGACGCGAACACGATAATAGGCCAGCCGATAGAGGCTGCCAACGGCAGCGGAACGGTTATCATACCCGTCTCGCGCGTATCGATGGGCTATGCCTCGGGCGGTGTTGACTATTTCGGCAAAAAGTCTGATGCGTCGACCCCCGATTCAATGAATTTCGGTGGCGGAGGCGGAACCGGCGTTTCCGTCCATCCCGTCGGATTTCTTATAATAAAAGCGGACGGGAGCGTCGAGATGCTCAATGTAAACAACTCATCCGATGCGGGAGATGCCATAGCCTCCATAATCGAGAAAAGCCCCGAGCTTATCGGCAAGATAAAGTCGTTCTTCTCAAGGAAAAAGGACGACGGGGAAGAGGAGAGCGACGAAGAAGAATAAGCATAATGCGGTGGGGGAAAACATAGATTTTTCTTATGAAAAGGTTTATGCTTTTACTTTGCGCCGTTTATGCTGCGATAGGCGCACTCTTCTCCCTGCACCCTATTGCCTATTCGGCGAGAAGCATTTTCTCGGCGGAGACGTGCAGTCTTGATTTTCATATCTCCGAGAATGCTTATGAGAGAATGCCAATAGCGTCGGTGACGAAGATAATGACCGCTGTTGTGACGGCGCAGCTTGCCGACCCCGATGAAGAGATATGCGTGCCGGCCGCCGCGTGCGGCATAGAGGGCAGTTCGGCGTATTTAAGGGCGGGCGAGAGGCTCACCGTCAGGGAGCTGCTATATGCGCTCATGCTCTCAAGTGCAAATGATGCCGCGACGGCGCTTGCACTGCACGTGGGCGGCAGCGAAGAGGGCTTTGTCGCCCTTATGAATACAAAGGCACGTGCGCTGTGCATGAACGATACATACTACGTAAACCCGCACGGGCTGCCGAGTGACGGACAGTATTCTTGTGCGCGAGACCAG
>CAKSEI010000087.1 GCA_934446285.1 uncultured Eubacteriales bacterium
CCCCGGCGTACTTTCCGACCCCGCGTGCTACGAGCACGAGAGCTTCTTCACGGGTATTCTTGAAGAGCCGCAGTACACTCACCCCGTAGTTTTTCACGGTGTGAGAGTGCCCGATGTGCTTTTAACGGGAAATCATAAAGATATTGATAAATGGAGATATTCGGCGGCGCTTGAGATTACAATGCGCAACCGACCGGATCTTTTGAAATGAGCGATAATAAATCAAAACCCGTAAAAACGGTTGTTTTCATGATGGCGGCGACGCTGCTCTCAAAGGTCCTCGGTCTGTTAAGAGAGACGCTGCTCGCATCCCACTACGGAGCGGGAAACTCAGTTGCGGACGCATTTTCCGCGGCGTTGTCCGTCCCGTCGACATTCTTTGATATACTGTTTTCGGCAGCAATTCTCGGCTGCTTTGTCCCGATATACAACAGTTTCGGCGAGAACGGGGAAAAGGCGGACAGATTTGCCTGCAATTTTCTCTCTATCGTATCGCTTTTTACGGGGCTGCTCGCCCTTTTCGGGATAATATTTGCCGAGCCGATAATAAATATCGTCACCCCCGGGCTTGAGGATCCCGCGCTCGCCGTGCGCACCGTGCGCATACTCTTCCCCATGATAATTTTTACGGGGGCGGCATATACGCTCGTCGGACTTATGCAGAGCAAGGGAAGATTTTTTCTCCCCGCACTCATATCCTGCATCTCGAATGCGGGCGTAATAGTATATTTTGTATTCCTTGACGGCGTATTCGGCATAACGGGGCTTGCCGTCGCGTATGCGGCGTCGTGGCTGATACAGTTTTTCACGCTCGCCCTGCCGCTCGCGCACTCGGACTTTAAGTTCCGCGTGGTGCTTGACTTCCGCGACAGTGCGGTGAGAGGAGCGCTGAAGATGGTTCTGCCTATCATGATTGGCTCATGGCTCTCGCCCATGACCATTCTGATCGGCAAGCATTATGCCTCGCCATTCGGCGGAGTGTCGCTTTTCAATTACGCTAACCAGACCTATATAATGGTTGCGGGCATACTCGTATACAGTATATGCAACTATGTTTTTCCGACTCTCTCGCGCTACGCGGGAGACGGCGACACGGAGCGCTTTAATTCGCTCGTGCGGACGGGAACTTACACGGCACAGACGATAATAGTCCCCGTGTGCGCCGCCGTCGCGGTGCTCTCGCCCGAGATATGCGCCGTTCTCTACATGCGCGGAAAATTCACGGCGGTGAACACCGCCGACTGCGCGGGACTTTTACGCATTATTGCTTTTGCCATGCCCGCATACGGGCTCATTGAGATTTTCGACAGAGTGTTTTACTCAAAGAAGAAAACTCTCTTTCCCATGCTCGCCTCGGGCGCAGGCGTACTTACCATATTCGCTGTGTGCGCGCTCGGCACGGGAGCGCTCGGTGCGGGACTCAAGAGTGTTGCCCTCGGCGTTTGCTGCGGGCAGTGGATTGCCGCCGCGGTGCTTACCTTGTCCGCCGCCGTCTGCTGCAGAGGGCTTTTCTCATCTGCGTCCATCGTGCGCACTCTCAAGCTTTTGATTTGCGCCGTCGCATCGGGGACAGCCATGTTCTTTGTGAGAAAGCTTATTCCGAGCGACCCTTACGGGGCGGGAATGCTTATAAATCTCGCGGTATGCGCAGCCGTCTTTGCCGTCGGATGCGCCGTATACGCATTGCTTGCATTTATACTTAAGGCTCTGCCGTCAATCGGCAGGACGGATAAAGGAGGGGATGATACCCTTTGAAAAAGGAATCGGGAAAGCGCCGTATAAACTCTCTGTTTAACGGCAGCATTATCTTTTCGTCGCTCGACAGACTCGCCGCACTTATATACCGTAAGGCGGGAGAGGGCTTCTTCGGCAGAGTGATGTCAAGCTTTGAGAGCGAAAACCGCACCTTGCGCGAGAGCAGAATAGCGCGCGCGGACGCGACTCATAAGAAGAAGCAGATAAAAAAGACGATAGCGCGCGGCTGCGAGCAGAGCAGACTGCTCGGAGCGGTGACGGATTTGCTTAATACGCTTTCGCGTTGCAGACTGCGCTGCTACGGAATATTCTCGCTTGTTTTCGGCGCTCTGTATACCGCCGTTCTGCTGTATAAACGTTTGCCGCTGCGTGACGTGCCCTCTTCATACGCCGTATGCGCTGCCCTCGTGCTGTGCGGTCTCTTGCTCCTGCTCTCGCGGGATTCCCTCGCCGTGGGCATAAGCAAGACAAGGCTGCTCGACTTTCTGCTCTTTGATGTGCTCGGAGTAAGGCACGGGGCGATAGATACGGACGGTCAGCCGTGCGGGCATATACCCGCCGCGATATTTACGGGACTTATATTCGGTGCGCTGTCATTCTTTGTACCCGCGGGATATATTCTTCTTGCCTGTGTCGGGCTTTTAGCGCTCTACACCGTGCTGATAATCCCCGAGATAGGGGTCGTCGCGGTACTCTTCTCGCTGCCGTTTCTTCCCACGTTGCTGCTTGTGGCGATGGTTTTGTACACCTTCGTGTGCTATCTTCTCAAGCTTTGGAGAGGTAAGCGGACATTCAGGATGAATTTACTCGACGCGTCTGTGGGAGTATTCCTCATATTCATGGCTGCCGGCGGTATCTTCTCAGTCGGCGGCTCCGGCAGCATTTACCCGGCACTCGTGTACATCTGTTTTATGCTTTCGTACTTCCTTTTCGTCAATCTTATACGCAGTGATGCGTGGATTAAGAGATGCATTATTGCTGCCGCTACCAGCTGCGCTCTCGTCGCACTCTACGGAGTGTATCAGAATTTCTTCGGCGCTGCCGATACGACGTGGCAGGATACCGACATGTTTACGGATATCAGGGGGCGGGTAGTATCGACATTTGAGAACCCCAATGTCCTCGGCGAATATCTTATAATGGTAATTCCTTTTATTGTGGCAATAATGATTTCGGCGGAGAAAAAGTGGGCAAAATTCGGATACTTCATGATGCTCTGCTCCTGCTGTGCCTGCCTTGTATTCACCTGGAGCCGCGGCGCATGGCTGGGCATAATCCTCGCCATGCTGATATTCCTGCTCGTCTACTCGCGTAAAACTCTCGTGCTCTGCCTGTGCGGGCTGTTCGCTCTGCCTTTTGCGCCGCTCGTGCTTCCATCAAGCATAATGAACCGAATAACGAGTATAGGCGACATTACCGACAGCTCGACATCCTACCGCGTCAATATATGGAAAGCGTCGGTCAAGCTGCTTCACGACTACGCCTTTACGGGCATAGGTGTAGGCAACGCCGCATTCAAAAAGATTTATCCGAAATACTCTCTGCCGGGAGTCGAGAGCGCACCTCACGCGCACAACCTTTTCCTGCAGACGGGAATAGAAACAGGCATTCCCGGGCTTATAGTGCTGCTGCTCATATTCTTTATTCTTGCGCAGTCGTGCATAACCTTCTTTATGAAAAGCGATGCAGGGCGCGCCCACAAGTTGACGGTCGCCGCACTTTTCGCCGGGATAATCGGAGTCATGCTGCAGGGCATGACCGATTACATCTGGTACAATTATCGCGTTTACCTCATGTTTTGGTGCATGGTCGGTCTGTGTGCCGCAGTGCAGAGGGTAGCGAACGAAAAGGACAGCGTAAATCCGCCGTCCGCCGATATATAAGAATAATGGGGAGGGAATATATAAAATGAACCAAAATCTCAATTCCGGTGCGAAGAAAAAGCGCAAGTTCAATTTTGTTGACGTAATAATACTGATACTGATAATAGCCGCAGTCGCTCTTGTCGCCCTGGTATTCTCATTCAAGAGCCCGTCATACATCATAGGACTGATTACGGGCGGGTCGCACGGGAAAAGCGAGCATAGTATATATTACGCGGTCGAGGTGTCTCTCGTAAATGAGAAGATAACGGACAGCTTCGATATAGATAAGATGCGCGGCAATACCGTAACCGAGAGCAAGCTCGATACCGAGATAGGCAAGATAGCGGGAATAATCATCAGCGACGGCGAATATGTCGGCGGCAAGTCCGACGGTCAGGCTACGGTCAGCTATTATCCCGGCTACAAGTGCGTTACGCTCATAATGCAGACGGAGGCGGACAGCGTTCCCTTTCAGGCGGGAAAGACGGTATATCTCAATTCCGCTCATTTTTCGGGCGCGGGTTTCTGTACGAGAATAAAGACGGTCGACAAGCTCTCGGATGAGGAGCTTAACGCTTTCACCGACGAGATAAAAGCGACGCAGATAGTATATAAGCAGAAAGCGGAGGAGCTTGACTGATGGAAAAGACAAAGAAATTCAAATTCAACATTCTCGATGTTGTAATAATCATAATAGCGCTCGCGTGTGCCTTCGGCATATTCTCGCGCTTCGGCTTTGTGCTTAACGGGCTTTCGGGCAACAACGACAAGGCAAAGGTAACGGTCATCGCCTCGAATATAAGGACATGGACAGCAAAGGGCGGCAGCTCGGTGAACATCGGAGACGAATTCGACTGCACGACGTTCAACGGTAAGTTCGGCAAGGTGACGGACATCAGCTTTTCGCCCGCCGCTCAGTATGAGGAGGACGAAAACGGACATCTTATTAAGAGTGAGCTTACCGAGCTTGACAATAACGGCGACCCCGTGAGAAGCGATATGTACATTACGTTTGAGTCTACGGGGCGATTTGACGACGACGGCGGATTTTACGCCGAAGGCGTAAATCTCATAGCTCCGAACTCGGCGCTGTCCGTTTCATCGAGCAGCAGATTTCTGTATATCACGGTTCTCTCGGTCGAAAGAACAGACTGACGCGGGAGGCGTGCCGTATCGGATTAAAGGTATAAAACGGCAATATTTTTCGCAAACCACTTGATTTTGTCTCCCGTTTTTGATATAATAATCCTATATTTTATCGGCACAGCGAAAAAATAGGAGAGCAAAATGTTAACACGTTCAATACAGGTAAAAAACAGCGTAGGCCTTCACGCAAGACCCGCCACCTAT
Source organism: uncultured Eubacteriales bacterium (assembly GCA_934446285.1). GTDB lineage: Bacteria > Bacillota > Clostridia > Oscillospirales > CAG-272 > CAKSEI01. The sequence goes on from CAKSEI010000087.1 coordinate 4,971, forward strand.
TTCATCCAGGAGGCGAATAAATACCGCAGTTCGATCTCCGTTAAGAAGGATTCGCGCAAGGTCAACGCCAAAAGCTTGCTCGGCGTACTCTCGCTCGGAGTCGTTCAGGGAATGAATATAGAGATAGAAGCGGACGGCTCGGACGAAGCCGATGCAATAGAAGCACTTACAAAGCTCATCGAATCGGGCTTTGCCGAGTAAAATATACGCAAAGAGGAATATCTGCGGGCAGTATCACTGCCCGCAATTGTTTTAGATGGAAGAACTCACGGATATACTCACGCGCGATGAGCTGCGCGAAAAGGCAAACAGACTGCCTCTGCGCCCGGGCGTGTACATCATGCGAAAGAAGAACGGCACGGTAATTTACGTCGGCAAATCCCGTGCACTCAAGAACAGGGTATCGCAGTATTTCGGTGCGGGACACGGACACAATCTCAAGACCGTGCGGATGGTCGAGAACGTAGCGAATTTTGACATAATTCTCACCGATACGGAGATGGAGGCGCTCGCTCTCGAAAACCGACTTATCAAACTCTATCAGCCGAAATACAATATCCTCCTAAAGGACGGTAAGAGTTATCCGTATATCAAGGTCGATATGCACAAGCCATACCCGAGACTCGAATTCACACGCCGCCGCACGGACGACGGAGCGAAATACTTCGGGCCGTACTCGGGCGGCAGCTCCGTATACGGAGTAATAAAGACGCTGGAGCGCGGATTCGGCATTGCCTGCTGCAAGCATGAATTCCCGCGCGATATCGGCAGGGTAAGGCCGTGTATATACAGTCAGATAGGGCAGTGCATGGCACCTTGCTCGGGTAAGGTCACGGAGGCGGAATACAAGGAAGCGGTGACGGAGATTCTTCCCGTGCTGCAGGGCAGCTATCAGGCGGTAAAGAAGAGCCTAACCGAAAAGATGATGAGCGCGGCGGACGGGGAGCAGTTTGAGCTTGCGGCGTCATACCGCGACAGAATACGCGCCCTTGAGAGTCTGCGCAGCCGTCAGAAGGTTTTGGGCGAGCCCGACCTTGCGTGCGATATCTTCGCCGAATACCGCGACGATGTGTGCTCTGCCGTCGGTATGTATACCGTGCGCGACGGGGCGCTTACCGACAGCGACTGCTTTGTCTTTTCCCATGACGTAATTCTTGACGATGACGCGATAACGGGTCTTTTCTATGAGCTTTACCGAGGGCGCGCCGACATACCGCCGCGTATTCTCACGGGTTTTTCGCTCTCGGATGAGGCGGTGGCACAGGCGGAGCAGGCGCTCGGCGGCTTTGCAGGCCGCAGGGTGACGATACACACGCCCGAGCGCGGACGGTTTAAGGCTCTTGTCGGCATGGTTGAGGATTTCGCCGCGCAGAAGGCAGCCGAATACAAGCATAAGTACGAGCGCGACAGCAGGACTCTACTGCGCCTTGCCGACCTGCTTTCCCTTGAGGTATACCCCGAGAGGATAGAGG
>CAKSEI010000088.1 GCA_934446285.1 uncultured Eubacteriales bacterium
GCATATACCGCCTCGCTCTCCGCACGTCTGAAGGTCTCCTCCCCGCTGTTGCGTATTATCTCGGCGGGACTTTTTCCGCTGATTTTTTCTATATATTCGTCTATGTCGATAAATTCACGTCCCGTCGCCTCCGCGAGCATTCTGCCGACCGTAGTCTTGCCGCTCGAGGGCATTCCGAAGAGCACGGTATTCTTTTTTTCTCTTAATATTTTCCCGAATATATCCTCAGCTATATCCTCCGCTTTCTCACCCGTGAAGTATTCCGAGGCATACACCGCCTGACTTACGAGCATAAACAAGCCGCCCGCCGCGCTCACTCCCGCCTCGCGTGCGCGCTGCACGAGCATACTGTCGAGGGGATTGTAAACCGCATCGAGCACTCCCGTAAGTTCCGTAAAGCGCGAGAGGTCGATAAGAGGCTCTTGTGTAACATTCGGGAACATCCCGCACGGGGTGGTATTGATTATCACCTGAGCGTCCGCATGAAGCTCCTCCGCATCGGCATAGGTAACAGCCCCATCCCTTGCACTGCGGCTGACGCGCACAACCGAGCGCGCTCCCGCGTCAAGGCATACGTGAAGAGCCGTCTTGCTCGTGCCGCCCGTGCCGAGTATGAGGACCTTTTTGCCCGCAAGCGTAATGCCCGTTCGCTCTGCTAAGGCGAGCATACCGGGGTAATCGGTATTATAACCTATGAGCCTGTCACCGCGCTTTACTACCGTATTGACCGCACCTATACTGCGTGCGCGCTCATCCACATCATCGAGGTAAGGGATAACCGCCTCCTTATAAGGGATAGTGACGTTTATCCCGCAGAAACCGCGTCCGCGCATAAAGGCGTCAAGGTTCTCCGGCTCTATCTCGCACAGCTCGTAGTCGTATTTGCCTATCATGTCGTGAATGATTTTTGAGAAGCTGTGCGGCAGCTTTCTTCCTATACATCCGTACTTCATTTTTTCTCTCCCGCAAAAAAGTCCGTTCCGTGCCTTGCCGACAGCATGTCGGTAAGAGTAAAGGCTGTCACGGCATCTACGACGGCGCGCGCCCTGTGTATTATGGCGGGATCGTGTCTGCCTCTGAGGCTCAGAGTAACATTCTCCTTTGTGACGAAGTTCACCGTCTGCTGCTCTTTGAATATCGACGGCGTTGGCTTGACGGCGCATCTGAAAATTATCGGCATACCGTTGGTGATACCTCCGTTTATCCCGCCGTTATTATTGGTAAGTGTACTTACCACGCCGCCGCGCGAGACGAGAGCATCGTTATATTCGCTGCCGCGCAGGTCGCATCCGCCGAAGCCTATACCGAATTCGACGCCCTTTATCCCGGGAATCGCGAAGAGCGCGTGCGAGAGAACTCCCTCGACGGTGTCGAAGAAAGGCTCGCCGACACCCGCGGGAATGCCGATAACGGCACTCTCGAGAATTCCGCCTACGCTGTCCCCGTCATGCGCAGCACTCTCTATACGACGCTGCATTTTTTCTCCCGCGCCCTTATCGAGCACGGCGAAATAATCACCGTTAAGCTCCTCTATATCGCGTAAAATGTCGCCGAAATCCCTGTCGGAGACGGCGGCGCATCTCTTTATATGCGTGCCGAGCGTTATTCCCCTGTTCGCGAGAGCCATCCGCGCTATAGCACCGGCGGCAACGACGGCTGCCGTAAGCCTTCCGCTGAAGTGTCCTCCGCCGCGCTCGTCGCCGTAGCCACGATACTTTATATATCCCGTATAGTCGGCGTGCCCGGGACGGGCGGTGACCGCCATCTCGCCGTAGTCGGCTGAGTGCGCCGAGGTATTCGGTATCTCTATGCATATCGGTGTTCCCTCGGTATATCCGTCCTTTACACCCGAGAGTATTCTGAATTCATCCTGCTCGCGGCGAGATGTGGAAATAGCGCCCGCAGGTCTGCGCAGTGCGAGCTGCGCCCTTATATAATCCTCATCCACCCGTATACCGGGAGCGAGTCCGTCTATAACGCAGCCGACAGCGCTGCCGTGGCTCTCACCGAAGAGTGTAAGGCAGACGCTCGCTCCGAATGTATTTTTCATCTCTCTCCTCCGCCGTAGTATGCTATAAGCTGCCGCAGGGAATGCGTCGGCACGTTCTTTATCTCAAAGCTGCCCGGCTTATCTACCGTGACGACGGCGGTATTTCCGCCGCTTGTTTTTTTATCGTGAGTGACTGCCTCGTATATCTTCTCCCCGTCGGCGTTTATATCCGTCGGCAGCCCGAGCTTACGTAGGACGGGTATGAGCCTTCGTCTTACTTTCTCCGAACACATGGGCAGCATACCGAGCGCGACGCACTCACCGTGGTACAGCTCCGACGTACACGCCTCTATGCCGTGACCGAGGGTGTGCCCGAAATTAAGCACGCGCCGCAGTCCCGCCTCGCGCTCGTCCGCCTCTACTACGCTTTTCTTTATCCCGACGGCTCTCTCTATTATATCGTCAAGCCTGTCAAAGGGGTCGCAAGTCTCAAAAAGCGTGAAAAGCTCCGCGTCGCTTGTCAGCGCCATCTTAAGCGCCTCGGCAAGCCCGCACGCAATCTGCCTGCGCTCAAGAGTCCCGAGCACATCGGGGTCTATGATGACCTTTTTCGGCGGGTAGAAAGCACCCACCGGGTTCTTTATACCGTGAAAATCTATTGCAGTCTTGCCGCCCACGGACGAGTCAACCTGAGAGAGAACCGTCGTCGGTATATTATAGAAATCAATCCCTCTCATATAACACGCGGCGGCAAAGCCCGTGAGGTCGCCCACGACCCCCCCGCCGACGGCGACGGCACAGTCCGAGCGCGAGAAGGAATGCTCAAGCATAAAGGCGAGCAGATCCTGCCAATTTTCTACGCTCTTGCTGCTCTCGCCCTGCGGCAGAGTTAAAATATACGGTTGTGCACTCGCAGCGACGACACGCTCCGCATAGCCCCTCGGCACTCCGTCGTCGGTAACGATAAGCACGCGCCTTGAGAGCGAAAGCAGCTCTCCCGCGCGTCCGAGCGCTCCGCGCTCGATCACTATGTCGTAGCTGCCCGAGGACGTTTTTACAGCAGTAGTCATTTTATCTCCCAAAAACAATAAGACGGCTTCGTTCGGGAGAACGAAACCGTCTTTTAATATCGGTTTTTTCACTCGAACAAATTATTTTTCGGCGCGACGATAATAGCCCGCAATAAATCGAGCGTAATTATATGCGCAGAAATAGTTTGTTCTCGTCATTTTTTACCTCTTTCAAATTCACATACATTTTAACGCAATAAAGCAAAAAAGTCAAGTGTATTTACGAAATTTATTCACTCTTTTCGCTCTTTTCAAGAGAGTCGTTTATAATAAGCGAATACCTGACCGTCTCCATCGCGTCGCGTGCATACTTGTCCGCTCCTATCGCGCGGGCGTACTCTTCGTTTAAGACTGCTCCGCCGACAACGACCTTACACCATGGAGCGCTCACCCGCAGCTGCTTTATCGTCTCCTCCATGGCGGGCACGGTCGTAGTCATGAGCGCGCTCAGCCCGACGAGCGGCGCGTGCAGCCTCACCGTCTCGCGCACGACCTCCTCGGGAGGTACGTCCCTGCCGAGGTCTGTGACATTAAAGCCGTAGTTTTCGAGCAGCAGCCTGACGATATTCTTCCCGATATCGTGTATGTCGCCCTTGACAGTAGCTATGACGAAACGGCACTTATCTCCCGCGTCGCGCGAGGGAAATGCGTTCTTTATAACGTCAAAGCCCGCCTTCGCCGCCTCGGCGCTCATGAGCAGCTGCGGCAGGTATACCGTCTTATTTTCATATCCCACTCCGACTTCGTTGAGCGCGGGGATTATCTCCTCGGTCACAACGTCGAGAGGCTCTCGTGTCTTTATCGCCTGTACGGTGAGGCTCGCGGCTCTGTCTCGCATGCCCCTTATCACCGCGCTGCGCAGCGTCGCCGCGCCCTCGGAGTCGTCCTCGGACGTTCTCGGAGTGCAGAGGCTTATATATTCCGAGCAGTTTTCGTCAAGCCCCGAGAGGGCAAGGTAGCTGTGATACGCTCTCATCATTCTCTCGGAATACGGGTTCATAATGGCACACGAGAGCCCCTCGCGCATGGCAAGAGCAAAGAAAACCGACGTTATCTCATCCCTCTCCGGCAGACCGAAAGAGATATTTGACACACCGAGAGACGTCCTGCACCCGAGAGAGTGTGTGATGAGCGAGACAGCCTTAAGCGTCTTTTCCGCCGCGGTCGTGTCGGCGCTGACAGTCATGGCAAGCGGGTCGAAGATTATATCCTTTTTCTTTATACCGTATTTTTCAGCCTCGGTCAGTATCTTCTCGGCTATTTCGAGCCTGCGCTCCGCACTCTCGGGTATTCCTTCCTCGTCGAGGGTAAGGGCAATGAGCACGCCGCCGTATTTTTTCACGAGAGGAAATACCGCGTGCATACTCTCTTCTTTTCCGTTGACGGAGTTTACCATGGCTTTGCCGTTGTACAGTCTGAGTGCGCTTTCCATAGCCTCCGCGTTCGTTGTATCTATCTGAAGAGGCAGGTCGCATACCGCCTGTATCTCCTTTACCGTATGCGAGAGCACGGCGCGCTCGTCTATACCCGGCAGTCCCGCGTTGACATCGAGCACATGCGCACCCCTATCCTGCTGAGAGAGCGCCTCCTCTATGATATAGTCAAGGTCGGAGTCGAGATACGCCTGCTTTACGCGCTTTTTGCCCGTCGGGTTAATGCGCTCACCTATGAGTATGGGTCTGTTGTCAAAAAAGACCGCGCGGGTATATGACGAAGCCGAGGTGAAATTCTTCTCCGTCAGTGGCGGCAAAGCAACATCACTGCAATATTCCTTTAGGACACGTATATATTCGGGGGTCGTGCCGCAGCAGCCGCCGACGGCACGCACTCCCTCGCTCACGAGAGCCTTTATCTGCTCGGCAAACTCCTCCGGTGCTACGTCGTATACGGTCCTTGCGCCCTGCGCGCGGGGCAGCCCCGCATTCGGTTTGAAAAGCACGGGAACGGAAGAATACTTCAGATACTCGCGCGCAACGGGAGCAAGCGCCTCGGGACCGAGCGAGCAGTTTATGCCTATCGCGTCCGCGCCCATTCCCTCAAGCATGGCAACCATCGCGGCGGGTGTTGCGCCCGTCATCAGCTTGCCGTCCGCGCCGTATGCGCACGAGACGAATACCGGCTTATCCGAGTTTTCCTTTGCGGCAAGCAGCGCAGCCTTTGTCTCATAGCTGTCGTTCATCGTCTCAATGAAGATAAGGTCGACGCCGTATTTCTGACCTTGGCGCACGGTCTTTGCGAAAATCTCCACCGCATCCTCAAAGTCAAGGTCGCCGTAGGGTGCGAGCATCCTGCCCGTAGGTCCTATGTCAAGGGCGACAAGGCACTGCCCCGCCGCACGCACGTTTTCTACGGCGCGCTTTATTATCTCATCAAGCTCCTCTTCGGAGAAATGCAGGACGTTCGCACCGAAGGTATTCGTATTTATGACATTGCTGCCCGCCTCGATGTACGCACGGTGTATTGCCGTTATCTCGTCGGGGCGAGTGATATTCCACCTTTCGGGCTGCTCTCCCGGTGCGAGTCCCCGCTCCTGCAGGAGAGTTCCCATTCCTCCGTCGAGGTAGAGTATATTGCTTTTTAAATATTCCCTTATATTTATCTTATCCATTCAAACACCTATTATCGCGCTGACCGATTTTGACGGCGACATAAGGAGACTGCCGTTCAGGCTCACTCCGATTTTCTTCGGGCAGTCGAGCGCACGGAAGATATCCCTCTGAAATTCAAGGTCAAGGTCTCCGTACCCCGGGCTGAATCTGTGCGTATGACCGACTGCCAACTCGCTCTCAAAAAGGTCGCACAGCGCCTCTATCCTCTCCGCACCTATCGCCTGAAAGAAAAGCGAGCGCGAGGGAGCGGAGCGCGAGTAGCGGGCAATGAGTCTGTCGATATTCATGCCGACCGTGGCGCAGAATATAAGCGCACGGGTCCTGCCGTCGAGCAGGCGGGCAAGATTCTCCGAGCGCACCTCCGCAAAGCCGAAATTTACACGCGTACCCGTGCACGTCACGGGAAAAAGAGAATAACACACCTTATACGAAAAGCCGTCGAGCGCCTCTTCAAGGCAGCGTTCAAGCAGAGCGTCAAGCGCCTCGGTGCGCTGCCGCACACCGGCGTATCTCATTATTTCATGCTCGTCTACCGGCATCTCTTCATATGTCTTTACATAAGTCATGACAGTATATCTGAGATATTGCTCATTATTTTTTCGGCGACCTCCGGCTTGTTCATCGAGTAGACGTGAACATTTTTTATACCGTTGGCAAAGAGGTCGATTATCTGGTCGGTTGCGTAAGCTATGCCCGCCTGCTGCATAGCCTTGGGGGACGAGCCGAATTTGTCTACGAGCGAGGTGAAGCGTCGGGGCATGAA
>CAKSEI010000089.1 GCA_934446285.1 uncultured Eubacteriales bacterium
CATATATTCGCCGTTATAGCTGACAAGAGAAGCACTTGTAACACCCTCTATGCCGCCTACGGTATTGATAAATTCGGTATTTCCGTCCTTAAGTCTAACTTCAGCGCACAGCTCTATCATGTCTTTTTCGACGCTTTTGCTTTTTATGACGCACTTTTTCACGCTATTTTCAAGAAGGACAGCGGCGTTTTTCTCAGCCTCTTCATCTGTGCAGCGGATAAGCGCGATATAGGGGCTTAAATGGCTCTTTCTGTTCGCGAAAATAATAAGCATTAAGCCGATGAGCACGCTGCCGAAAACTGCGAGAGGTATCATGCCGGCGGCAAGTACAATTCCCGCTGCTATCGCCCAGAAGAGGAAGGCGATGTCAAGCGGCTCTTTTATCGCAGTCCTGAAACGCACTATCGACAGAGCGCCGACCATACCGAGCGAAAGAACGACATTTGACGTGACGGCAAGTATCACGAATGTAGATATCATAGTGAGTGCGACGAGAGTGACGGCAAAGCCCGAGGAATACATTACTCCGCTGAATGTTTTCTTATAGATAAGCGATATGAAAAGCCCGAGAGCAAATGATAAGATCAGGGCTATTACCATATCGGTAACTGTAACGCTCGAAAAATTTTCGAGAAAGCTTGATTTGAAGATATCGCCGAATGTCATTGTTTTTTCTCCTTAAAAATTAAAAATATATTCTTGACGCTGCGTATTTTGAGAATGCGGTAAGGTAGGTCGAGGGCAGCTGTACCGCATCGCGTATTATGCCCGGCAGAAATTCGTCGTACTTTATCTCAAGTATAACGTGCGGGCGGCAGACAGGACGTGTCAGACTCCCCGGCGAGAGAAAATCCCGCGCGTCAGAGGATGAGCGCACGCCGCTGTCAAAAGTCACGCGCACATTTCCCGCGCCAAAGATAAACGGCACGCGCATATAGTCGACTATAACCTTAGGTTTTAAGAGGTACGAGGTCATGCGTCCGTAAAGCTCGCTTATCAGCTTATCTTCGCTTTCCTTAATGCACTCCGCTTTGCCCGAGGCAAGGCTCTCTGCGGTCGCCGCGTCAATCCTTGTCTGCTCCTTCAGGCAAAGACCGTTTTCCTTGACCTTTTTTTCGAGAACGATGTAGTTCGGATCTGAGTTATAGTACCTTAGCCTGTATTTCTCGCGGTAGCTCACCCCGCTTATTTTCTCGAAAAGCGCCTTGTCGTACAGGTCGTCGAAGTAAAGACTCCTTATACGGTAACAGCCGTTTTCCGTGTGAGGGTCGAGCTTCATTATGCGCGACAGCCTGTGCTGCATACATAGCGCATCCTCACGGCTTATCTCGTATTTGAGTTCATGTCGTTTTTTCATATCGCATTCTCCTTTTCTGTTCTTATTATAAAGCACATGCCTTAGACGGACTTTAAAAAATCAAAGAAAAATTTGTCCGGCACTTTTCATACGAAAAGCGGGACAAACATATATATGAGTGTCATGAAAAGCTATTTTGAAAACATTCTGTCACTTCTGCCGCCCGCAGTCGCACGGGCTGCCGCAGCGCTTGATAACATAAGCGACATACGTCTGCGCGCGGACGCTCGAACCGTTTTCATTTGCGGGAACAAGCGTTTTCTTTGCGAAGAAATAACGGACAGGCAGACCCTCGAGGGACTCTTCCGTCATCTCTCGGGCGGAGGGGGTTTCAGAAACGAAAAGACACTGCTGCAGGGCTTTTTTACCGATATATTCGGCGGCAGATGCGGCTGCGCCTGCGACATCGCCCCCTGCGGGCAGGGAGAGAGGTCGGTCGGAGTAAACGCTCTCAACATACGTGTAAAAAGATACATTGACTGTGCCGAGGATGTAACGAGGCACTTTAAGGAAATGTGCGGCGGCATGATAATCTTTTCTCCGCCCGGTACGGGAAAGACAACAGTGCTGCGAGATATGGCAAAACGCCTCTCGCGCGGTCGGGACGGTGCGTCCGTGTGCGTTGCAGATGAAAAAAGAGAGTTTGACATGTCAGACTACCCGCCCGACTGCGATATCTTTATTATCTCGGGGCAGGACAGAAGCGAGGCTCTTGAGAATGCCGTGAGAAACATGCGTCCCGACATAATTATTTGCGACGAGCTGCCGTATGAGGAGCGCGGTTTTATGTTCAGCGGTGTGCCTCTTATCGCGACTGCTCACGCGCGCAGTCTCGATGATCTGCTGCGTCAGAGATTGGTACGCAAACTGCATGACGCGGGAGTTTTTACCTGTTTAGCACTCCTCACGGGGCACGGCGACGACGGCGCACATTTTATCTATCACGATGTCTCTTAGATTTATTTCCGAACTTGTATGCTTTTGCGCATGGATATTTACGGTCATAGCCTTTGTGCGAATATACGAGCGTGAAAGGGAATGCAGCCGTGAGCTTGCCGAGGTCTTTTCCTTTATCAGAAACGGAATGTGCGTCGGGTATAAGGGATATGACGAATGCCTTTCCGAATGCGGATTTACGGGCAAGAGCCTATACGAATATTGCCGCGAAACAGAAATAGTCAAGGGCGAGCTGCTCTCACAGGTTTACTCAGCGGAGAGCGGAATGGGAGTAAATCCCGCATATAAAAGCGCCGCCGACTTTGACGCCCTCTGCACGGGTATATGCGAATTTGCACGGGCATACAACGAGGACTCACGCGCTCATCTTATATGCAGAACGGTAACGGCGACCGCAGCAGCATTGATTATTTTTATTTTGATACTGTAGGAGATACGCGTGGAGTTAGTGGATATTCTGAAGATAGTCGGCATATCGATGACCGTCGCGGTCAGCTGCCAAATTCTCACAAAATACGGCAGGGACGAGCAGGCTGCCCTTGTCTCAGCATCGGGTATAATTATAGTAGTTTTTATGATAATAATGCAGTTCTCGTCCCTTATAACGCAGATTAAAGAGACTTTCGGGCTATGACCGCTTTCTTTGTTTTTTGCGCGTGCGCGGCACTGTTTTTCTTTGCCGTCAAAACTCTTGCACCGGAGAGTGCAAAGCTCGGGGGAGTCTTTGCCGCACTTGTCGCGGTAGGGGCGTTTGTGCGCGCTGCGGGAGCGCTGTTATCCGAGCTGAGAGATTTTTCATATTCCTACGGTACGGAATATATAAGGTGTATCACGGAGGTTTGCGGTATATGTATTTTTGCGGAGATATGCGCGGATATATGCTCCGAGTGCGGAAACGAACCGCTCGCAAAGACCGTTTGCCTTTATGCAAACGCTCAGGTCATGCTCTTACTTTTGCCATACCTGCGGCAGCTGCTGTCGTCGTTCTCTTCCTTTTTCTCGGAATGACCGTCTCGGCGGAGGACATATACGATAAAGAGGAATATCTCTCCCGCGTGCCGGGAGGGGTAAAGGAATATCTGACCGACGACGCCGCCGAGAGCGGAAAAATGACGCCCGACGGAATTTTAGACGCGGTAAAAAAAGTCTTTTTACAATCGCTTGAGAGTATAAAGGGCAGACTCCCGGTGTTCCTTCTCGCTCTTATGTGCCCGTGCATTTCAAGGTGTTTTTCAGGTGAAAAATATTCTGCGGTGCGCGCTTTGCCCTCCGTAGTTCTTCTTGTTTTCAGTGCGGACATCCTCTCGGACCTATATACCGAGGTACTCACAAAGATAAGCGCACTTGCCGAATACGGTACGGCTCTATCCGGTGCTATGGGTTCATTTCTTCTTTTCGGAGGGGGCGGAGGCTCTGCCGCTGCCGTCATGACGCTCGTGTCGGCTGCGTGCGCGCTTGTCACGTATATATTGAAATTTGCCTTTCCCGCAGTTTGCGCCGCCGTCATGCTGTCCGCACTCTCTCGCCTCGGCTCGGGAGTGTCATGCTCGGGGGCTGCAGGGCTGCTCGCCCGTGTCTATTCGACCGTCTGCATTGCAAGCGCGTCTCTGTTGTCCCTCATTGTTTCATTTCAGGTTAAGGGCGCTGCCGCAGCCGACTCAGCCGTACTGCGCGGAGCGAAGATCGCCGCCGCATACGCCATACCCGTCGTCGGCGGTGTTATATCCGAGTCAGCAGAAAATATCACGTCGGCATTCGAGACTCTGCGTGCCGCATTCGGTACGGGCGCGTGCCTTGTGATAGTTTTCTCCGTTCTTCCCGTTTTCGTAAAGCTGCTTTTATACAAGCTCGTCTTTTCGCTCGCGTCGGTTTTCGGCGAAATGACGGGGGCGGGGGAGTGCTGCGCTATGCTATCGGATGCAGACGCGTTCCTAAACGTCCTGCTCATAACCGTTACGGTGTGCTCTGTCCTTTATTTATACTCGGTTGTTCTTTTCTGCGGAGCGGAGATAGGTGCATGAGGGAGATTTTTTATACTATTTTCGTAATAGTTATGTTCGGCTCTGCCGCGAGAATGACCGCAGGCGGCAGGCGTTTTGTCGGTATGAGTGAATGTGCGGCGGGTATCTTCGTCCTCGCCGTCATTATCGGCGCATCGGGGAGGGTAAATACGGATTTACCGAGCATAACTTCTGTTGAGCCTACGGGTATATCATACTCAGAGGAGCTTATATCGCGCAGCGAAAAGCTGCTATCGGAGAGGCTCTCGCGCGTCATAGAGGAGGATACGGGAGAGAATTCGGAGGTGCATGTTACCCTTCGCTCGGCAGACGATATAATCGTGCTTGAAAATGTAAAGATAAAAGGGGAGGAGAGCAAAGCCGTTAGCGACTGTATCTGCTCATATCTTTCGTGCGGGAGGGAGTTGATATACTACGAACGATAAAACGGTAAAGAAAATAATCGCCCTCGGCGCGGCTGCCATGCTCTTTCTCTCGCTTGTATCCTATTATTTTTCTTCTCCCCGCCCGGATAAAGAGGGAGGAGAAGATCTGTCCGAGCTCATCAGCTGTCTCGCGGGCGTAGACAGTGCAAAATGCATCTTTACATATTCTGACGATGAAATTACGGGGGTAGCCGTAGTCTACAGCGGCATAGACGACAAAAATACCGCGCTCGGTATATACGAGCTTGTCTCGACTCTCTACGGTATAGAATATAACAAAATTTATATATCGTGCGGGTAATAAAGGCGGGCGGCGCTCATATATATTAAAATAAGCAAACGTAGGAGGAAAGGTCATGAACCATCAGGAAGATAAACGCGGGCAATTCAATGTTTCCCGCCTTAAGGAGAAGCTCGGCGGCTTTTTCGGGAGATTTAAAGGAACGGGCGCTTTTATTTCAAAGAATAAAAAGAATATCATAGTCTGCGCGTCAGTTCTCGCAGTATGCGGCGCGGTATATCTCAATTATTATATTTTTCACGAGCCCGAGGTCTCACCCGCAGCCCCTGCGGAAAACACCGGAACGGATGCAGGTGACGACTACTTCAGCAGCGCAGTGATATCAAGGCAAAAGGCGCGCGATGAGGCTATGGACGTCCTAAAGCAGGTCGCCGACAGCACGGATGCACTTGAGGAGGTCAAGAACGAGGCATACAGCGGTATAAATTCGATAGCAAAGGAAATAGAGTGCGAGTCTAATATCGAGCAGCTCATAATATCAAAGGGTTTTGAGCAGTGTCTTGCCGTTGTAAATGAGGGCAGTGCGAGCATTATAGTCAAGAGCGACGGGCTGCTCGCAAACGAAATAGCACAGATAAAGGAGATAGTGTATCTGCAGGCGGGCATACTTCCGAAGGACATAAAGATAATCGAAAAATCATAATAATAAACCGTATCGGAAAATCCGATACGGTTTATTAACATTTATCATGTATTTTATTTGGAGCAATTCGGGCAGCTGCCGTCGTCGTTCAGGGGGGAGCCGCAGTTCATGCAGAAGTGCGGTTTGTTTTCCGTCTGAGCCGAGGGTGCGGCAGGAGCGGCGGGAGTCTCCGGCTTCTGTATTGCATTTGCTATATTCTTTCGCACGGAAGATAAATCGGGAGTGCTGAAGACGTCGGATGTGCTTGCGCTCTCATTATTATTTTTCAGCTTATTGTTTATTTCTATCACGTTCTTAACGAGGATCACCGTCATCATGAGCAGCTCGTATACGAGCCTTATTGCGATAGGTCCTAATATCATTAAGAGCAGTCCGAGACCGCCGAGCCATACGCCGAAAGAGGTCCTGAAGAGCAGGAAAAATCCCGAGATAATGACATATGAAGTGAGGAAGATGTAGAGAGCCTGGATAAGCTTCTCGACTATGAGATACTTGAAGTTGCAGGTATCGTGGATAAATTTGCCGAAGCTGTTCAGCTTTTCGCGCTTTTTACCGGGTACGATAAAGATAAACGCGAGAACGGTTGCAACGATTGCAAGCACAATTTTTGCGTCCTTTTGTCAATGGCGTGAGGCATTTTTATCCGAAATTATTTCTCGGTGCGGGCAAAGCTCGCGAAGTCTACCGACGCTGCCCCCGC
>CAKSEI010000090.1 GCA_934446285.1 uncultured Eubacteriales bacterium
TACATAAGCTCTCCGTCCTCGTTGTAGAAGTAGAAAGCGTCATCCTGATACGGTGAGAGCTTCTCGCCGTTCTCGCCTATAATATAGAGACCGTCCGAATTATCCATATCGATATACCACTCGCCCATGTTGACGAGTTTGCCGTTGTCGTCATAGCCGTAGCACTCGTAGAGATATCCGAATCCGTCACCGTAGTTGTCGTCATCGCCTCCGAAAAATCCGGAGTTAATAAGAGAGCCTATTAACGACTCTATCTCGTCGGGCATTGCGTCGATGAAATCAAAGGCATCCACTCCCGCGAGCCACTCACGGGCAGCGTCGCTGTCGGAGAGGTCTACGGCGTCCGAGAAGTCGGGCAGCTTGTCAATTTTTGAGTTTCTCATGGTCGTCTTAAATTCGACAGAGCCTATATCAGTTCCGTCATTTTTCACGGTGAGAGTTACATTCGATGTGTCGCCCTCGCCGGAAACATCAAAGTCAAGAGAAATACCGTCAAGAGAAATACCCGAGTCGTTGTCCTCGGCTATCATGTCGGAAAGTGCCTTGCCGGGCTTTACGGTTGCATTAAACGATATTTTGTCGCCGCTCTTCTCGTAGTCCTTTACCTCAAAGGTAAGGTACTCGGCGCCCGCGGAGGTCACGTTTCCGCTGTAGTTCTTCCCGTCGCCCGAGAATACAGCTTTTATGTCAAATTTGTCGCCGTAGCTGCCGCTCATGTCAAGCTCGCCCGCGCTGCTCCTGCCGTCGGTAACGTACATAAACGAAATGCCGTCATCGCCGTCTTTTAAGGAGAATCCGGTGATTATCGACTTGCTGTTTATATAGAATTTAACGTCGCCCGCGGACTGCTCGGTCACGTCAGCATCCTTTATCTCCGAGATAAGCCCTTCTATGTCGGAGTCGGTATAGTCCGCACCGAGCTTTGTCATAAGCTCCCTCTGGTCGCCATCGCCCTTTGCAGCCTCAAGCACGGCAAGAGCCACATCGTGCAGTGTCTGCCCGTCAAGCTTCTGCGAGATGACGGTGTACTTCGCGCTAACACCGCCTAAGGTAACCTCCTCACGCGCCTTTTCCGCGCTCTTCATGCTCTTTGCCGCTATTGCCGCATACCTTGTGAGTATGTCGGGCAGCTTTTCGCTTATATATTTAACGTCAAAATTTACGGCTGGCAGCTCGTCAAGTGCTCCGTTAAGGCCTCCGCCTATTCCGTCAAGGCTCGCAGAGGTGCTCCCGAGCAGCAGGTAATCGTCGGACAGCCCGGGTATGCGCGCATATATGCCCTCTTCGGTTATGTACATCTCGGCTTTCGCCACCTCGTCCTGACCGAGTGTGAGGTCATAGGTCATCACGCTGCCGCCCGACGCATAGTCAACGGCGGAGTTTAGGCGCAAATCGTTTATAAACGAGAAATCCTCGCCGAGCATATTGAGAGTGGTTATAACGGTATCATTTACCTTTACTCCGTAGGAAATGTCGCAGCCCGTCTTTATCTCTTCGTCGGAAGAATATTTGTCGCGTGTCTTTTCGATTGAGTAAGCAAGGTATTCACCCGGGGACGAGAACGTCCTCTTGAGAAATCCCGTGCCGCCGAGACACATTATCCCGGCAAGGGCTATGATAACTATTCCCGCAATGCACGCGGCGATTATCGGAAGAGCCTTGCTCTTTTTCTTTACGGCATCTCCCGCCGCCTGTATATCGTTTGTCGGCTGTGCAGCCCTTATGTTCTCCACACCTGCGGTATCGGTCTGCGCTGCGCTCTCCTGCACTTCTGCGTCTGCGGTATTTACCGCGTCGGCTGCCTGAGACTCGGTGCTCTGCCCGCAATCGGGACAGAATTTCGCGTCGTCGGGAAGCTCAGCTCCGCATTTTTTGCAAATCATGGCATATCTCCTTATGTCTTATTTAAGATGATTATAACATATAAACATTCATTATGCAACAATCAATAAAAAAAAGTACAAGCCGCAGCCGTACTTTTTTCCAAACTATTTCAGTATTATCTCGTCGCTGTCTATAAAGGACATGGCGTCAAGCGTTCCCGCAAGGGGAATTACCGCATTCGCGTTGCACTCCGTGCAGAAGATAAGCACATCGTCGTTCATAAAGCGAAAGTCGTAATGCCCCTTGCCGGGAGGGCACTTGCAGTGTATGCAGCCGTCGGCTTTGAATTCCTCGAGCATATATCTGACGAGATTGTCCGTCTCGGGGTCGGTAAGGGTCATGCCGCTCTCATTGTGAAAGTCGTCGAATGAGTCAATCCCCGCCGCCTCCATCATCTTCTCCAGCTCTCTGTCACTCTCATCAAGCCTCTTAAGACAATCGTCGCTGCCGCCGATAAAAGCTATCTCTATACCCGTATACGGGCAGGTGACGTCGAGCACCTTCTTGTCAAAAAAGCTCTTCTCGGATATGACAAACGTATGCTCCCCGCCGCAGGTAAGGCAGGGTACTTTCATTTTTATTTTCTCGCCGCGCATCTTCTCGAGCGTGAGCGCAGAGTGCCCACAGTCGCACTTTAGCTTTATCATATCGGCATTGAGCGTGAAAATGCCCACCATGCTGATAACACTCGCACCGCAGTGTGGACAGCGGTATATAACCTCTGTCTCCTTTGAATTAAGTATCATACTCCGTCTCCTCCGTCATGATAGATAAGTCCGTAGCTCTGTCCTCCCGGTGACGGGAGTGTATAGCTCTGCGGCGGGAAAGCCGTCTCGTATCCCTCATCGTAAACTACAAGCTCGGCAACTCTCTGCCCGTCATGCAGCACGCGCAGGGTAAGCGTCGACGTGCCATCCGTGCAGTTACCGTCAAAAATTATCCTGCGATATTCATACATGGCTCTCCCGAGGAAGCTTTTCTCGGACGGGATATAGGCGTAATCGTCAAAGACTCTGCCGTCCTCCGTCACAAGCTCGTAGGTAAAAGGCTCATCCTGCCCCGAGTATTCCTCAAGAGCGCTTATATTATACCTAAACGTGAGCTGCAGCCCCGCGTCCGTATATTGAACACGCGAAAAGGAGAAATGCCCGTCGGCGGTCATCCTGTTCCTTATTATCCTCTTGCCGTCCGCCCCCGAGTAGCTCTCGATATCGTGGTCCGTAACCTCGAGCGAACCGTACGAGGCAGCAAGTAAGGCGTCCGCGTCCCAGAGAAAGCTCTCCGCGCTTGCGGGAACATGCTTATTTATCCTCATGCGGGCAAAAAGAAATATACAGAAAAGCGCCGTGAGCACGAGCGCCGCAATCTTAAAGGCACGGAATATCGGACCGTGCTTTCTCGGTACGAACTCCTCATAATAGCTGTCGTTGTAATTATCGTTATCCATTTAATCCTCTTAAATGCTTTTTACTGACTTATTGTACCACATTACGACCCGAAAAACAATCTAACCACTTGAAAAACATACGCCTTTTGTGTTAAAATAGTATGAAAAGCGAATATAAGCAAAGGATATATAAAATGGAAAAAGAAAAAAAGGTTATTTTCTCGGGTGTTCAGCCGAGCGGAATACTGACTATAGGCAATTACCTCGGGGCGATAAAGAACTGGGTCGACCTGCAGGATGAATACAACTGCATATACTGCGTCGTCGACATGCATGCGATAACCGTGCGTCAGAACCCCTCAGAGCTGCGAAAGAGGACGTATGAGACGCTCGCGACGTATATCGCTGCAGGCATCGACCCCGAAAAGACAACGCTCTTTGTGCAGAGCCACGTCCCTTGTCACGCCGAGCTGTCGTGGGTGCTCGGCTGCTATACGATGTTCGGTGAGCTTTCGCGTATGACTCAGTTTAAGGACAAGAGCGCAAAGCATGCGGACAACGTGACATCGGGGCTTTTCACCTACCCCGTGCTCATGGCGGCTGACATCCTGCTCTATCAGGCGGATCTCGTTCCTGTTGGTGTCGACCAGAAACAGCATATAGAGATAACGCGCAATATCGCCGAGCGATTTAACAGCATATACGGAGATACTTTTACCGTTCCCGAGGGATTTATACCGAAAAACGGCGCAAAAATAAAAAGCCTCTCCGACCCGTCGAAAAAAATGAGCAAGTCGGACGACAACGTAAACGGATTTATCAGTATGCGTGACGACAGAGACACGATAATACGCAAATTCAAGCGTGCAACCACTGACTCGGACACCGCCGTGCGCTTTGCCGAGGGCAAGGACGGCATAAACAACCTCATGACGATATACTCCTGCTTTACCGGCAAGAGCATGGACGAGATAGAGAGAGAATTCGACGGCAGAGGTTACGGTGACTTCAAAACGGCGGTAGCCGAGGCTACTGCCGACGGTCTTGCTCCCATTCAGTCGGAGTTTGAAAGGCTCATGGACGACAAGGCTTATCTTGAAGATATTATGAAAAACGGCAGGGAGGCCGCATTTAAAACAGCGCGCAAAACTCTCTCCAAAGTCTACAGAAAGGTCGGGTTTACCCAGCTATGAAAACATACGTGATATACTGCCTTGCGGCTGCGGTCGTTGCTTGGATTTTCGCCTTTACGGCAACTCCGCTCTCGCGCATTTTCGCTTATGCAATAGGCGCGCTCGACGTGCCGAAGGAGGCACGCAGAGTGCATAAAAGAACCACCCCGCTGCTCGGCGGGCTTGCCATATGGTTCGGCTTTTCAATAACGAGCGTGCTCTTCTGCGGAGTGTCGCGCAGCTCGGTAGCTATGCTGTGCGGTGCGGCGCTTATAGTCACCGTGGGCGTTTTCGACGACAGGCTGTCGCTGCCCGCCATGCTCAAGTTTATTTTACAGATAGCTATTGCAACGGGTACGGTTCTGCTCGGTGACATATCCATAAAGGAGATAACCGTACTCGGCAAGACTTTTGTTTTCTCGCCAGTGCTCGCCGTGTTGCTCACGGTATTCTGGATTGTCGCGCTCATAAACGCGATAAACCTGATAGACGGACTTGACGGGCTCGCCTGCGGTGTTTCCTGCATAGGCGCGATATCGATACTTCTCATATCCGTAATATACTCAAACTCATATATGGCGATATTCGCCGCGATACTCATAGGCTCCTGCCTCGGATTTCTCCCGTACAACTTCAATCCCGCAAAGATATTCATGGGCGACACCGGCTCTATGTTTCTCGGCTACATTCTCGCCATCATGTCGATACAGGGCATACTATCCATGCACTCGCTGCTCGCCTTCATCACGCCTATAGCCGTATTCGGTCTGCCGCTGCTCGATACAGCGTTTGCCTTTATACGCAGAATACTTCATGGCAGGAGTCCTTTCTCCGCCGACAGAGGACACCTGCATCATCGCCTCATCGACATGGGATTCACACAGAAGCAGACGGTATGCATACTCTATATCATCAGTGCCCTGCTCGGTATGTCTGCCGTGATATTCTCTCTGAGAAATCTCGACGAGAGCCTTGTGCTTTTCACAAACCGACGTCTGATGTTCAGCGCGTGCGGCACGCTCATTGCGGGAATCGTGATGTTCGTTGCGGAATTTTTCATAATGCACAATTATCATATGAGGCGTCACTCGGGACTGGGGCTGCCGGGCGAGACGGACTTAGATCCGACCGACAACACAAAGGACGAGGAAAAGAAATAAAAATCAGTGAAAACTAAATTGAGCTTTTTAAGAAAAGGACAATAACCTTTCAATAAATTAAGCAGAAGCCCTCACATGAGGGCTTCTGTTCTTTCTCGGGCTTTGTAGGAAAAGCGGCATATACTGTACGCAAATCACTGCCGAAAATTTCTTCCGTTTGCGTTTTGTTTCCGCTGTCCCGCGCCTCCCCCCCAGTAAATGGAGGTGGCATGGCGCAGCCGTGACGGAGGGATTGTTACGTCGAATAGCCTTATACAAACGGGAAAATAAGCATAAGTAAAACCGAAAATTGCTATTCTACTATACGGTCGGGCGATATATATTTTTCTCCATATAAAAGCTTTTGCGCCGCTTTCGAGGGGAAAGCGGTAATATCTGTTCGTAAACAAAATCAAGGAGAAACCCCAGGCGAGGGTTTCTCCTCTTTTTCGCGTAGCGCGAAATTCATCTCTTCCTGCGCTTTAGGAAGAATTGGATGTTTCGCCGCCGCATTGGCGATTAAAGGCTTCGCCTTTAAAATCCACAAGCCTTTAAAAAGGCTTGACCCAAACTTTTGATAAGGGAAAAGCAAGGGCATTCAAAAGCTTTGACATTATTTCTCGTGCGAGACAAGGCGCGCCATGAGTGCGTATCGCTCGTTTTTATCCTCGTTCGTACAGGTTGAAAGCGTGAGTACGCGCTCGTCCGAGGAAAAATCAATATCGCGCAGAAAGAGCGAATTGTACTTCTTATCGTAGAGAAAATCGACAAACTCCGCATCGTCCGAAAAGCCGAGCTTTGTATAGTCACTGTCAAGACC
>CAKSEI010000091.1 GCA_934446285.1 uncultured Eubacteriales bacterium
CGACCTTGTAGTAGCGTTCCCATATGTCTCTTAATTTGTCTGCGGGTATTCCGTCGCCCGTGTCAGTTACGCTGAGGCGCGCGTATGCTCCGTCTCGGCGCAGGTCAACCTTTACCGTGCGGTCGTCACCCGTGTATGTTACGGCATTGTTCACGAGGTTGTATACGACCTGCAGGACTCTGTTTTCATCGGCATTTATGATAATATCAGGCTCGCAGGTGAGTTTTATACTGTATTTGCCCGCGAGCTTTTCATATCTGTGCATTGCCTTTGTAAGCAGGGCGGAGAAGTTTATTGGTTTCATATCATATTTTAATGTCCCCGAACGCAGCCTCGAGATATCGAGCACGTCGTTTACGAGCGTGGTAAGCCTCTGCGTCTCGTCTATGACTATCTGCAGGTTTTCGGGCGAGTTTTCTCCCGGTATGTCGCGCATCATCTCGCTGTAGCCCGATATCATCGTAAGCGGTGTGCGCAGGTCGTGTGAAATATTTGAGATGAGTTCCTTTTGCATACGGTCAACCTTGGAAAGCTCACTCTCCGCATAGTTGAGCACGTCGGCGAGAGTGTCGGCTTCCTTATACCCTCCTCCCTCGAAAACTGTCGTATAATCGCCCGATGCGAGAGTGCGTGCCGAATTCGTTATGCGCCCTATCGGGCGGGCTATCACGCCCGAGAGTATGAGCGAGAGCATGGCGGAGAGCAATATAAGGAATACGGTAGCGATTATAAGTACCGTATTTAATGTCTTAACGGTAGAGGAAATAGGCACTACGACGGAATTGAGAAATATGATCGCATCCCCCGATTCCGTCTCGATATCCTTTACGAGCACAATGCTGTTTGCGCCTGTGCGCTCCGTCTGATAGCCCTCGGTGTCAAAATAAAGTATATCGCTTTTCTCCTCCGACGCACGGTCATATAGCGAGGTCAAGCCCGTGGCATTTGTCCTGTGTATGATGCAGCCTCTGCCGCTGTCGATGCTGATAGGTCTGAATGAGCCGTCGCGCGAGAGAATTATGACGCATACACCGTATTTTTCGGAGATTTCGTTCGCACTCTCCGAAAGGGCGTTATATCCGCCCGCACTCGATACGGCTGAAGCCGCGCGCTTTATTTCCGCTATCTTTGTTCTTTTGTATATTCCGTCGAGAAAAACATTTTCGCACAGCCATATGACCGCGACTGCGGCGGCGGTAAGGAGAATGAAGAATGAAAAAAGCTTCAGCCTGATGCTCGGCATTTTTTTATTACTGTGCTTCAAAGCGATACCCCACACCGCGCAGTGTGACTATAAGAGAGCTGTATTTCCCGAGAGACTTGCGCAGCAGCTTTATATGCGTGTCAAGCGTGCGGTCGTCGCCGTAAAAGTCGTAGCCCCACACCTCGCATATCAGTTTTTCGCGCGTCAGCGCGATGTTTTTATTTTTTAAAAGATAAAAGAAAAGGTCGTACTCCTTAG
Organism: uncultured Eubacteriales bacterium; assembly: GCA_934446285.1. Lineage (GTDB taxonomy): Bacteria > Bacillota > Clostridia > Oscillospirales > CAG-272 > CAKSEI01. The sequence goes on from CAKSEI010000091.1 coordinate 1,463, forward strand.
GCGACATTGGTACGTCCTCGCCGTCTATCGTTATCCTGCGTGCGGTTATGTCGGCGCAAAGTCCATCATAGCGGAAGATTTCATTCTTTCCCGACGAGACATTGTTGTATCTCTTCATCACCGCTTCGACGCGCAGCATAAGCTCCTTCGGAGAAAAGGGCTTTACCACATAGTCGTCTACGCCCATCTCAAATCCGCTTATCTTGTCGTACTCCTCACCGCGTGCCGATAACATTATTATCGGTGTGTCCGATATTTCGCGTATTTTTTTACACGCGGACAGTCCGTCGAGTACAGGCATCATTATATCAAGGATGATTATATCGAATTTTTGCTTTTTGCATAAGTCAACCGCCTGCATACCGTCGCACGCTTCGGTCACGTCGTGCCCCTCAAACTGTGCGTATTTGCTTATAAGTGTTCGTATGTTTGTTTCGTCGTCTACTACGAGTATGTGATATCCCATATGTTTCTCCGAGTGTCACAAAAAGGGGCGTGCGCCCCTTTTGTGTATTTTATTTATCCTGCGGACCGGAAGCGGTTCCGGCGTTTGCATTCATTTCAATAAGCGTAACCTCAACCTCAGCCATCTTTCTGTTTCTCGAAACAGTGACCTTGACCGTGTCTCCGACCTTGTGAGATGAGAGCTGCTCGCTTAAGCTTTCATAGTCGGATACGCTCGTGCCGTCTATAGCTACTATGCGGTCGCCGAACTCAAAGTTTCCGCGTGTATCCTCGGTGACATAAACTCCGAATGTATCTATATACTTGTAGATTTCCGTACCGTAGTACTTGTAGTAATCGTTAGAGTTCTCAATCTTTACGATCGATACTCCGAGTGCGGGGCGTCCCTCTACATAGCCTTTCTCGATAAGGTTCTCGGCTACGGAGAATGCAGTGTCAATCGGGATCGCAAATCCGATACCCTCTATGTCGCTGCCCGAGCTTTTTGCATTAACTATACCTATAAGTTCGCCCTTTGCATTAAAGAGTCCGCCGCCCGAGTTGCCGGGGTTGATAGCCGTGTCGGTCTGGAGCAGGTTCATCTTTGTGCCGTCTATTGTCACCTCGCGGTCGAGAGAGGATACAAAGCCGAAGGTTACCGTGCCGCCGAGCTCGCCGAGCGGGTTGCCTATGGCAATCGTGCGCTCACCTACAACAAGGTTCTCGCTTGAGCCTATCGTTGCGGGGTGAAGCCCCGTCGCGTCAATCTTTATTACCGCGACATCCGTCTTTGAGTCAGTTGCGATAAGCTCAGCCTTGTACTCCGTGCCGTCCTTGAGCGTGACCGTTATGGTCGATGCACCCGAGATGACGTGATTATTCGTTATAATATATCCGTCGTCGGAGATTATTACGCCGCTGCCCGCGCCGCCCGTTACGTAGTTGCCGAAGAGGTTATTGTAGCTTACCGTCTCCGTTTTTATCTCAACTACGGTGTCCGAGACTCTGGAAACCGTCTCGGCGAGACTGCCCTCCTCCGGCTCAGCTGAAGCGGGAGTGTCGGTCTTTATTACGTTTATAGTAGACGAGCCGGAGCGAGTCGACGGGAAGAACTTACCGTACAGATACGCTCCGCCTAAGCCCGCGCCCGACGAGAGGACAACGCATAGGGCGATTAACGCGGCGAGTGCACCGCCGCCTAAGCGTGCTTTCTTTTCTTTCTTCCCTTTCGGCTGCTCGGTATGCTCGCTGCGGGCGCCCGTGCCCGCAAATGACATAGGCTCCGCCGTATGTGCGCTTTGGCTGCCGATCTCCGTCCGATCTCCGACTCCCGCACCCGCATATTCATCCGGGCGGGAAGAGAAGTGGGATACGTTCTCATCGTTATACATTTGCGAGCTTTCCGTATTTATATTTTCGCTTTTATTCTCGGCGGGATTATCGTTCTCACCGTAAATATTTCTTTCGTCAGACATTTTGTCTTACCTCCGTCTCTTGATTACGGTTATAGTATAGCCCGCCTATGTGACGGTTTTATGACGGACAGCGGAAAACGGAATGAAGGTTATCTGTCAAAAATGTATTTTGTGCGCGAGACGAATTCCTCTCCGGGTCTTAGGACGCTCGACGGGAAGTCGGGTCTGTTCGGGGAGTTCGGAAAGAGCTGCGGCTCAAGGCATATGCCGTGGCGCCTCTGTTGCCTTTTGCCGCCGCGCAGCAGGGGCTGCCCCTTTCCCATGAAGTTACCCGAGTACACCTGCACGCCTGGCATGTTCGTCTCAAGGGTCATTCTTATCCCGGTTGCACGTGAGGATAGTACCGCTGCCTCGCGCATACCCGCTCCGCGTATAATAAAGGTGTGGTCGTAGCCTCCCGCGAGGCGCAGCTGCTCATCGTCACAGTCGATTTTGTCCGATACGGCATGGGCAGTGCGGAAGTCAAATGGGGTTCCCGTCACGTCAGTGCGCTCCGTAGGTATGAGGGAGGAGTCTATCGCGAGAAACTCATCCGCGTTTACCTTTAATACATGAGAGCCGATATTTCCCTCTCCGTCAAGATTGAAGTATGCGTGATTTGTTATGCAGCATATCGTAGGCTTGTCCGTGCGTGCACGGTACTCCGCGACAAGTGCTCCACCATCAAGGTAAAAGTGAGCAGACACCTTAAGCTCTCCTGGAAAGCCCTCCTCGCCGTCGGGTGAGGTATAAACGAGAACAAGGTCGCTTTTGTCCGCCTTTTCACCTGTGAAATTGCGGTAGGCAAAGCCCCGTCCTCCGTGCAGACAGTTTGAGCCGTCGTTTGCGGGCAGGGTATAGTGCACCCCGTCAAGGTCAAAGGCGGCATTCGCAATACGGTTGCAGTACCTGCCGACCGTAGCGCCGAAGTTCGATGAGTCGAGCAGGTAGTCCTCGCCGCTGTCGCAGCCCACGCATACGTCCGTATCTGCGGGCTTGTACACGAGGCTCTTGAGGCGTGCGCCGTATTCGATAAATTCAGCTCTAAGTATTTCGTTCTCGAGAATGAAGCTGTTCATATTATTTTATCCTCTGTCTGTGAATATAGGTTTCTTTTCGGGTCCTTCTTTTTCTTCCGTATACGGGTCTATCATTATTTCCTTTATCGACGGCCATGCACAGTATACACCCGTGTAGAGCACGGCGGAAATTGTGAGGGCAAACGGCATTACAGCCCCGAGCGGGAAGAAAACATTCAGCAGTCCGTAGTTTATAAAGAGTATAAGCGCCCATCCGATAACGCAGAGTACATTTCTCTTGAGATTTACGGACGTGAATATCAAGGCATTCTTGAACATCTTGTAGAGCGAGAGGTCGAACGTCGGAATCATTATATAGATATAAATGCGCATGAGCATATATATTACGGCGATGGCTATCGCGATATAACGCATCATGCCCGCATAATTTGCTATATCAAAGATGAGCACGCCGATTATCAGAGCGTCTATAATGCCGTAGATAAGGCTCTGCTTAAAATTCTTTCTCACCGCGTCGCGAAAATCCGAGAGCAGGAAGAGCGGCTCGCCGCGCACGATATTACGCAGATTGTAAATAACGCCGACGTTCGCAGGACCGAATGTAAAGACGGTGAGCAGCCCAAGGGCGTACATTACGTAGGTGAGAGGCGTATTTACGAACATAGTGCCCTTTATCCCCGTTATACCGAAGAGAGAAGCGATTACGGGGTTTGACTGTCCCGAGCGCACGAGAGGGTCAAGTACGGAAAAAAAGACCGATGCGGGCGCGGTAGTCTGCTTTCCCGCGTAGCCGCTCGCGGCAAAAAGTGCGAAGAAAATCGGAAAATTTGCGGCAAGCCATATGAGATTGAGCTTTACTATCGCGCCGAATCTGCGCCCGAAGAGCACAAAGTAAAACTTTAAGTCGCGCTTTCTTTCCTTTTCCTCTTTTTTTACGCCTTTGCCGTTTCCTTCGTTTAAGAGGCGGTAGAGGCTGAATTTTTTCTTATTGATATCCGACATTATAAACAATCCTTTATCAGGTAAAATAAAATACTGCGTGTGAAAACAGTCCGAAAAGGCAGAAAAGCCCGGCAACGGACGTATAATCGCGAAAATATGCCGCGGTTTCATCCCACCTTAATCCCGTAAGCCTTGTATGCTGCCTGAAGGAGGCGGTACGGAGGGTCAGAACCCAAAAGGTGTAGGCGAATACCGCGCGTACCGCGAGAAAAAATATGCTCTGAGCATTTATCCCCGACGCTTGTACACTTTTTATGCAGAGACAAGCGAGGCGCACGTCGCGCAGCGTCTCGGCAAACAGCAGAAAGAAGCATACGGGCGTCGCATATACCGTAACGGAAAAAATAAGGATGGCGAGCAGCGGGAGTATATTCAGCATGATAAACCCGTGAAAAGCCGTAAGAAAAGAGCCGTCCGTATATTGTCCCTCTGTGAAAATATATACCCCGTGCCTGCCGGCGGGGAGTGCGGCGCACATGACCGCGACTGCGGCACAGGCGTTTGTGAGATTGCTTTTCGTCAAAAAATATCACCGCTATACATTATGCATATTGTACCACATTTATGTTACGTAATCAAGGCGGCGTATTGCATTATTTTTTCCTATGGTGTATAATTTACGCATGATAAAATATTTCAGGAAGATACCTGAGCTCATATGCGACAGGCTTATATTGCGAAAGATAACGCTCTCCGATGCGGAGGATATGTACGAGTACTCTTCCGACGTGACCTTAACCGAGTATCTTCTGTGGAGTCCTCACCCGGATATCGGATTCACGCGCAAATACATACGCTCGCTCGGCAGGTACTATGCACGCGGAGAGTTTTACGACTGGGGTATAGAGCTTAAGGAGAGCGGTAAATTTATCGGCACATGCGGATTTGCGTCCATCGATCCCGAAAACCGCAGAGCGGAGATAGGCTACGTCATAAATAACTCATACCG
>CAKSEI010000092.1 GCA_934446285.1 uncultured Eubacteriales bacterium
AAAGCCTGATTCCAAGCGGTTTTCGGGCATAGAAAAAGTCCACCGTAATTCTATCAAAATTACGGTAGACTTATGGCGGAGAAGGAGAGATTTGAACTCTCGCGCCGGTTGCCCAGCCTACACCCTTAGCAGGGGCGCCTCTTCGGCCTCTTGAGTACTTCTCCGTATCCGACGAAATGAAAAAACATATTCACTGCGTATGCAGTATTGAAATTATATCATATATGAAAAAAAGTTTCAAGGGGTTTTGGAATTTTTTCTTCTCCGAAAGAAAACTTTTCGCCGCGCTTCGGGTGAATACGGTATTACGGGAACTGCAAAACAGAAAACACACCGGAAAATTTAAGGCTGTGCTATGGCTTATGAGCAATGCTTTTGAAAAAATCCCGTCGCCTCTGCCGTTGTTCTCTGCATATACTTTTCCGAAATATATGCAGAAAGGGCTTTAAAAATGCAGTAAAAGTAAAAGGCACGACCAAAGCATTTGTTAAAGCGACAGTGATGGCACTCCTTTTACTAAAGCTTTTTGCGCAGCTTTTTCGTGAAAAAGCCGCTGAGTGCGGATACGCCCTTTACTATGATGTCGTACAGCGTGTTGAGCACGCCCGATATCGCGAGGGCGCACAGCGCGACGAAAAACACCGTGACGGGTGCCCATTTAAATCTGTCGGCAATCTCGGGTATGCGCTCGCGCAGTCGGACATATGTATATGCGTCTACGACGTCGGACACGACATAAGCACCGAAGGTCCAGAGAGATATTTTCGATAAAATAAATTTTACGGGACGGGCAAGGCGCGTGAGGTCGAGCTTCTGAAAGAACGAGAAGATAAGCACGGCGGGGATGAGCACGAGCAGCGACGCATTTGTGATAAACGCGCCGAAGAAAAATTTATCTCCGCGCAGTCTGTAGAAATTGTACGCGCCGATAAGGACAACCGTTGCGACGGTGAGAGGAAAGAGGTATCTCTTCTTCATCTTTAAAGGATATTCACGCAGATAGCTGCCGAGGAAGAAATAGGTTATCGGATATATTCCCGTCCACCAGTCAGGGATGAGCTGGTTGTACGCGCCCGAGGAGGACGGCGTGAGCCACCACTCCGCGCTGCCGAATCTGAATGAGTTGATTACGCCGGGCAGCGCCGTCGTGACAATGAGCGTGAGGACAAGCGCGGTCTTACCTCCGCGGCTCTTCATGCCGTGGTATGCCGCATTGAGAAACGGTATGAGCAGAAAAAGTCCGAGATACATCTCGACGTACCACGAGTAGCCGCTCGCAGTGAAGTCGAGGATTTTCATTATGCACTTTAAGATATTCTTTGAGTAGTCGTAGTATATTATCTTGTACAAAAGGCAGACGGCACTTGCCGCAACGTAAATCACGAGAGTATGTATAACTCCCTTATAATACCCGAGCGAGAGCGTTTTATTTGTCATAAGATAGCCCGTGAGCATAACGAAAAGCGCGACACAGGTATTGAAAAGCGCATAGGCGATATTCATAATGAACATTGCGCGCCCCTCGGTCACAAGTTCTCTGTAGCCCGAGTTTACATAAAAATGCACGCACACGACGAAAAAGAATGCCGTTATTCTCAACAGGTCAAGTGCGGGATTGCGGAGGCTTTTTGCTTTCGGAATTGTATTCATTTTTTCTCCTTATCGGACAATCAGTGTCAAAAGCGGGATGGTAAACGAGCATAAAAGGGTCGAGACGAGTATACAGTCGGCTGAAAAAGAGGCTTCCTTTCCGTGGATTTCGGCAAGGCTGAGGATTATCGCGGCGCACGGCACACCCGAGAGCACGGTAAGGCCGGAAACGAATATCTGCGGCAGAGGCATAAAACGCACGAGCGTATAAGAGAAAAGCGGGAAAACAAGCAGCTTACCGAGTGCTGCCGCGTATACGGCAGGATTTGAGAACGCGCGCTTGATAGGAGCGCTCGCAAGTCGTATACCGAGTATAATCATGCACAGCGGAGTTGTCATCCCGCCGACGGTTTTTATCGCGCCGATGAGTGCCTCGGGAAAGAAATTTTTCGCGCCTAAGAAGTAGCACGGCAGCGATATTGCCGCCCCGAGCACGGTCGGAGTGAATATCGCACTGCGCAGCGACATATATTTCCTGTCGCCCGTTATGCAGAAAACTCCCGCCGTAAAGACTATCAGGTTCATGGATATCATGTACATCGCCGAGTAGCACACCGCCTCGGGGCTGTCCGGGAACATGGCACGCACGATAGGCATACCGAAGAAGCCTACATTTCCCATGACCGAGGCGCAGGCGGCGACCCGCGACGATGGGAGCACCTCGCGTTTCCTGCCCGCAAGGTGAATGAAAGCAAGGCATATGCCGAGAAAAAGCGCCTGACATACAAGAGAAACGGCAAAGAAGAGACCCATCCCTGTGAATTCCGCCCTGTCGTAGTCGAGCGACAGAAAGGCGGAGAGCATGAGAAAGGGCGTACCTATATATACGAGCACGGAAGAAAGAGTCGGCAGATGCCCCGGCTCCGCCCTGCCTATTTTCTTTAAGATATACCCCGGGACAAGGTAAAAGAGTGTGGTAAGTACGTTTGTTAAAGCTATTCCGAATTCCATTTTTTATCCTCATCCTATATTATATAACTTTTCGACACTTACCGCAATAGCGTGCGGCGCAAAAAAACGACGGAAAAAGGCTCGAGCCGCCGAATATAAGCCGCCGAAACGCCGAAAACACAATTTTTGCGAGAAAATATTCATTTACCTATTGACAATCGGGCTTGTACGATGTATAATACATGCATAAAGCGAATAAATATACACATTGCGGAGGCATGAAATGAATAAACAGGATATAAAAAAGGTTGTGCTTGCATATTCCGGAGGACTTGACACTTCGATAATAATACCGTGGCTTAAGGAAAACTACAACAACTGCGAGGTTATCGCGGTATCGGGAAACGTCGGTCAGGCGGACGAGCTTGACGGACTTGAGGAGAAGGCGCTCAAGACGGGTGCATCAAAGCTCTACGTGCTCGACCTGACCGACGAATATGTAGACGACTTTATCATACCGACCATGAAGGCGGGAGCTGTATACGAGGACTATCTGCTCGGCACGTCGCACGCGCGTCCGTGCATTGCAAAGGCTCTCGCCGAGGTCGCGATAAAGGAGGGGGCGGATGCAATCTGCCACGGCTGCACGGGCAAGGGCAACGACCAGGTGCGCTTTGAGCTTGCCCTCAAGTATTTCGCACCGAATATGCCGATAATCGCTCCGTGGCGTGAGTGGGACATAAAGAGCCGCGACGAGGAGATAGACTACGCCGAGGCGCATAACATCCCGCTCAAGATAAACCGCGAGACCAACTACTCAAAGGATAAGAACCTCTGGCATCTGTCGCACGAGGGACTTGACCTCGAGGATACGGGCAACGAGCCGAACTACGAGAAGCCCGGATTCCTTGAGATGGGTGTCTCTCCGATTGACGCGCCCGACAAGCCGACATATATCACCCTTGAGTTTGAAAAGGGCATTCCCACGGCGCTCGACGGCGTGAAGATGAGCGCAAAGGATATAATCCTCAAGCTCAATGAAGTGGGCGGCGCAAACGGCATAGGAATTATCGACATAGTGGAGAACCGTCTCGTCGGAATGAAGTGCCGCGGCGTATACGAGACTCCCGGCGGAGCTATTCTTTACAAGGCGCATGAGACGCTTGAAAGCATATGCCTTGACAAGCTGACCATGCACGAGAAGCAGAAGCTGTCGGTGACCTTCGCCGAGCTTGTATACAACGGACAGTGGTTCACTCCCCTGCGCGAGGCGCTCAGCGCCTTTGTCGACAAGACACAGGAAAAGGTCACGGGCAAGGTCAAACTCAAGCTCTACAAGGGAAATATCATCAAGGCGGGCGTGTGGAGCGACTATTCGCTGTACAGCGAGGAGATAGCCACATTCGGCGAGAGCGACTACGACCAGACCGACGCTACGGGCTTTATCAACCTCTACGGTCTTCCGATAAAGGTTCAGGCAATAGTTGACGGCAAAAACAAGTAATATCGGCTGCTCTGCCCGCGAAACGGCAGAGCGGCTTTTTGGGAGTATTTGACATGAGTAAAATGTGGGCAGGCAGGACGAGCGGCGCGACCGCAAAGGCAGCCGACGAATTCAATTCGTCGATTGCCGTTGACAGCCGTATGTTCGAGGAGGATATAAAGGGGAGCATAGCGCACGCAGCCATGCTCGGCGAGCGCGGAATTATTACGTCCGAGGAGAGCGCGCGGATTATTTCCGCTCTCGGCGGGATTCTTGACGATATAAAGAGCGGGGTGCTTGTAATTGACCCCGAGGCGGAGGACATTCATATGTTCGTCGAGCAGGTTCTGACCGAGCGCATAGGAGACACGGGAAAGAAGCTGCATACGGCGCGCAGCCGCAATGACCAGGTTGCTCTCGACCTGCGTATGTGGCTCAAGGGTGCAATTTTCGCTTTAAAGGAAAAAACGGAGGAGCTGATATATGCGCTCACTTGCCGTGCGGAGGAATACAAGGCGGCGATAATGCCGGGCTACACGCATCTGCAGCGGGCGCAGCCGATAACCTTCGGTCATCATCTCATGGCTTACGCGTCAATGCTGCTCCGCGATACGGACAGACTGCACGACTGCGCGGTGCGCATGAATATAAGCCCGATAGGAAGCTGTGCGCTCGCGGGTACTACGTATGATACCGACAGGGTGAGCGAGTCGGCGGCACTCGGCTTTGACGGAGCGTGCATAAATTCTCTCGACGGAGTGTCTGACAGGGACTTCGCGGTGGAATTTATTTCCGATGTGTCTCTTCTCATGATGCACCTCTCTCGCCTCGCAGAGGAGACGGTGCTTTGGTCGAGCTGGGAGTTTCACTTTATAGAGCTTGACGACGCATACACGACCGGTTCCTCCATAATGCCGCAGAAGAAAAATCCGGACATGGCGGAGCTTGTCCGCGGTAAGACGGGACGCGTGTACGGCGACCTTGTATCGCTGCTCACAACCTTAAAGGGGCTGCCGCTCGCGTATAACAAGGATATGCAGGAGGACAAGGAATGCGTCTTTGACGCGTATGATACGGCTCTTGCCTGCGTCGATATATTTACGGGAATGATAAAGACAATGCGCGCCTGCACCGACAGCATGAGAGCGGCGGCGGAAAAGGGCTTTATAAATGCCACCGATCTTGCTGACTATCTTGTGAAAAAGGGGCTGCCCTTCCGCGAGGCATATAAGATATCGGGCGGGATCGTCGCCTACTGCATAGAAAAAGGCAAGATTCTCGAGGGACTTTCCCTTGACGAATACAGGAGCATGTGCCCGGTGATAGACGGGGATGTCTTCGCGGCGGTAGACCTTGACGAATGCGTGAAAAAGAGAGTGAGCTACGGCGGCACCGGCGTTGCCTCTGTTGAAATGCAGATAAAGACCGTGAGAGAGAAGCTCGGAAGATGAAAAAGGTATTTATAGACGGCAGCGCGGGTACAACAGGGCTGCGTATACGGCAGAGGCTCGGACAGAGGGACGATATAAAGCTTGTCACTCTCTCCGAGGAGAAGAGAAAAGATCCAGCCGCCCGGCTTGACGCTCTGACGAGTGCGGATATAGCCTTTCTCTGTCTGCCCGACGACGCCGCACGCGAGACTGCGGCGGCAGCCCATGACGCCGACACGGTGATAATAGACACATCCACCGCGCACAGGACGGCGGAGGGATGGACATACGGTATGCCCGAGCTTGCGGGTATGCGCGCGAGGATTGCCGACTCGCACCGCATAGCAAATCCGGGCTGCCACGCGAGCGGCTTTATTGCCCTTATCGCACCGCTCGTCGGCGCGGGAGTTATACCGCCCGATACGCCGCTGTCCTGCTTTTCGCTCACCGGCTATTCGGGAGGGGGAAAAAAGATGATAGCGGAGTATGAGGAAAGTGCCGATGAGCTGCTTTCCGCTCCCCGCCTTTACGCCCTCGGTGAGGAGCATAAGCACCTGAGCGAGATGACAAAGATAAGCGGTATAATGCGTCCGCCGCTTTTCGTGCCCGTCGTATCGGACTACTACGCGGGTATGCTCACGGCGGTACAGTTTTACGCGGACGGCGTGAACGTGCAGAGCATAAGGGATATATATAAGGATGTTTACGCAACGGGACTGATTAAATATACCGAGGACGGAACGGAGGGCGGATTTATGTCCGGTGCGCGCATGGCGGGCAGAGACGACATGGAGATAAGCGTGCACGGAAACACCGAGAGGCTGCTGCTTACGGCACGTTTCGATAACCTCGGCAAGGGCGCTTCG
>CAKSEI010000093.1 GCA_934446285.1 uncultured Eubacteriales bacterium
TGAGTGCGAATATTACGTCTCAAGGCTGCGCTATATGCTGACTGCCGAAAACGAGATAGAGGACAGCAAAGGAGAGCTGACACTCTCGCATATAGAAGAAGTTGAGTTTTCACATGTGTTTTTCAGCTATCCCGGGCACGAGGAGACGGTGCTTGACGATGTAAGCTTCAAAATCAACAAAGGCGAGCATGTGGCGCTCGTCGGCAAGAACGGCGCGGGCAAGTCCACCATGGTAAAGCTCATATTGCGCCTCTACGACGTAACGGGCGGGCAGATACTCATAAACGGACACGACATAAGGGAGTACGATGTGCGCTCGCTGCGTGACTGCTTTGCTACCGTTCTGCAGGATTATCAGATATTCAGCTTCTCTATCAAGGATAATATGTGCTTTGACAAGCCCATTCCCGAGGAGCGCATAAAGGCTGCTCTCGACTTCACCGATATGACGGAAAGAATAGAAAATAAGTGCGAGAACGGACTTGATACTTATATCGGCAGAGAGTTTGACCCATCGGGCGTCAACTTCTCGGGAGGCGAGCTGCAGAGACTCGCGATAGCGAGAGGGCTTGCCCGTTCGGCTGATTTCTGCATATGGGATGAGGCGAACAGCGCCCTTGACCCCTTTGCCGAGGCTGCACTCAATAAGGCTATACTCGATGAGAACGCCGATAAGACAATGCTTATCGTAACTCACAGACTGACCGCGGCGGTGAGCGCTACGAAAATCATTCATATAGAGGACGGCAAGCTCATGTCATTCGGCTCACATGCCGCGCTCATGGAGAGCGACCCGTTCTACCGTGAAATGTTCATGTCTCAGGCTGCATTCTACCGGGCGCAAAGGGAAGGGGAGCGGTATGAGGAGTAGAACCGCGTGATAATTACGCTTAGAAGAAATTTTCAATATGGTTCGCTGTCGATTGAAAGGAAAAAGAGTCCAAAATCAGAAATAACAAAAGCCCTTGCGGGTTAATGTTGCGCTTGCATGTGTGTATGATTTCACGGTTTCTGCCGCACGGATGCTTTTGTGCAAAGTGCTGCAAATCGCACGGTAAAAATGTTCACACTGCCGAATTTTGGGCTTTGAGTAAATATTTGCTTGACAGAGTTAATTCACTGTGATAAAATCAAATTGTAAAGATAATCAGAACGGTTTTTGACATATTTTGTCGGGCACGATATGCTGCGGCAATTTATATATAGGGCATTGCGGACACGACATGTTCTCCCGGCGCATTTTTGATATGAAAGGAGGTGCTGTGTAATGTTTTTTGTGAGCGACAGTGATTATTCACAAGCAGCTGCGTCAAACGTACAATGTTCGTGTGACGGAAATTGCGGATGTCAGAAGGGTTGCGGCGGCTCCGGCTCTAAAGCCTACTGCAGCAGCTAATTAAATTATGTCAGTGTCCGCATTGTCCTTTTATAAAAATGTTATTTTCATTTGAAATAAAGGGAGGGCCGAAATGCTTGTCAAATCTATGTATACCGTGATAGAACATACCGACGAGGGGATTGTTATCTATAATACAAAAAACGGTGTTCAGGCTGTTATCGCCGACGGCGAACATGAGCTTGCGGACGATATAGCGATTATTGAGCAAAATAAAATCTGTGACGATGTAAAGGACGAGACGCTGAAAAGGGTATTCTGCGTTGACTCCGAGGTCTCAGAGCTCGATGCGGTTATGGCTGATTATTACAGGCAGATGTTCGACCCCACGTCTCTTTCCTTTATAATCATGCCGAATAATATATGCAATTTCGGATGTATCTACTGTTATCAAGAGCATGATGAGCGCAGAATGACAGAGCAGACGATTGAAAACTTTATTGCGGCAGTAAAGGACCATTATCATAGAGTTGGCTTGAAGCATTTTTATGCCGAGTGGTTCGGCGGAGAGCCTTTTATGACTTATGACATTCTTGAATATGTTACGCGTGAACTGTCTGAATTTTTTGAAGAAAACGGTGTAGAATATCATTTCGGCGCTACGACAAACGGGTCACTCTTTACGGATGACCGAATTGACTTTCTGATGAATCATAAATTTGATTTCTTTCAGATAACCGTTGACGGAGCACGCAGTTCTCATAATGAAACAAGACCTTTTTTGAACGGGTCGGGAACATGGGACATTATATGTGAAAACCTCAAGAAACTGCATAAGAGACCGGAAAAATTCAGGGTTTCCGTAAGGGTCAATTATAATAACAGAACCATGCGCGAGATAGACAGTCTTTTTGAATTTATCAGGGATAATCTCGATGACAGATTCGGTGTCTTTTTCCATACTATCGGTAAGTGGGGAGGAAAGTCAGACGATATGCTTGAGACCATAGATTCGGCTATAGAACCGTATACCACTCTTGCGCTTATGGAGCAGGCACTTGAATACGGCATTTCTCCGAAGATGAACTATGATTTCTTTAATCCTTTCGGTCGGGTTTGCTATGCGGGATGTCCGTATCACTTCACGTTGGGCAGCGACGGTAAGCTGAGAAAGTGCAACGAAGAAGATGAAGAAAAAGATTGTTTTAATATCGTCGGAACGGTAGAAAACGGAAAAATTGAATTTGATATCGGCAAATGGAGTAAGTTTGTACTGCCGGGGGGATCGGCTGTATTAAGAGACAAATGTCAAAAGTGCGTTTTTCTTCCGATATGCTATGCGCAAAGGTGTCCGAGAAATTGTGTAACAGATAAAGAGCCGGCGTGCGGCGAAGATTTTCCGCTTATGACGGAACTGATCCTGAATAAATACAAACGGAAGAAAAAACTTGAGCAATCGGAGGTAAGATAAAATGTCCGTAAGTACTGATAAAAAAGCCCAAAAAAGAGCGGATAAAAAGGCTAAGAGCATCTTTACCTGTGTTCCGTTCATGCTAAAATATATTTATCAATGCGACAAATTAATCATTCCTCTGAAAGCCGTAGCGGCAATCATTGCTGCGGTGAAAACGTATATCTGGGCAATTTATCTGAAATGGATAATTGATTTTATTACCGAGTATTCTTCGAGCGAAAAAGAAGTGCTCCTGAGCGATGTTTTCTTTTTAGTGTTCTCCGTGATGCTCATTATGTTTGCTGCGTATACGGCAAATCATTATATAACCGATGTGTTTATCCCGGAGCGAGAATGCAAGATAAAAAATCAGCTAAGCAGGATGTTTATAGACCGCGCGATGAAACAGGACCTTGCAAAGTATGAGGATTGGTCTTTCTACGATACGTATACAAAGACCATGGGATACGCCGATATTGAAGCGCTTAAAGTTCTGAATATGCTGTTCGGAGTCATTCAGGGCATATTAGACCTTGTGGCTATTCTGTCTATTGTTGTCACCCTTGACGTCTTTGTGCTTGCGATGATCGCTGTTATGGTTGTCGTAACTTTTGCGGATCAATATTTCTCAGATAAGCTGATGATGAAGAAATATGAAGTCGAGTCGACTATTAACCGGCAGACGGACTACATAAAAAAGGTTGCACATTTCAAGCAATATGCGAGTGAAATCAGAACATACGGACTGCATAAATTCCTGCTAAACAAGCTCGATGATATGTTTGTAAAGAAATATGCTCTTTTCAAAAGTACACACAGAAAATACTGGAGATTAAAATACTTTGCTTTTTTGATAACCAATGTGATACTTCTATCCATTCTGCTGACATACATAAGCTGGAGAACCCTGTCGGGCTTTATTACAATAGGCGGATTCTCAGTCTTATATTCTGCTGTTTTCAGCGTAAACGGAAACATTGCAGGTTTGTTTATATCCGGGGGGCGGCTGAGTAATGAGTGCGAATATTACGTCTCAAGGCTGCGCTATATGCTGACTGCCGAAAACGAGATAGAGGACAGCAAAGGAGAGCTGACACTCTCGCATATAGAAGAAGTTGAGTTTTCACATGTGTTTTTCAGCTATCCCGGGCACGAGGAGACGGTGCTTGACGATGTAAGCTTCAAAATCAACAAAGGCGAGCATGTGGCGCTCGTCGGCAAGAACGGCGCGGGCAAGTCCACCATGGTAAAGCTCATATTGCGCCTCTACGACGTAACGGGCGGGCAGATACTCATAAACGGACACGACATAAGGGAGTACGATGTGCGCTCGCTGCGTGACTGCTTTGCTACCGTTCTGCAGGATTATCAGATATTCAGCTTCTCTATCAAGGATAATATGTGCTTTGACAAGCCCATTCCCGAGGAGCGCATAAAGGCTGCTCTCGACTTCACCGATATGACGGAAAGAATAGAAAATAAGTGCGAGAACGGACTTGATACTTATATCGGCAGAGAGTTTGACCCATCGGGCGTCAACTTCTCGGGAGGCGAGCTGCAGAGACTCGCGATAGCGAGAGGGCTTGCCCGTTCGGCTGATTTCTGCATATGGGATGAGGCGAACAGCGCCCTTGACCCCTTTGCCGAGGCTGCACTCAATAAGGCTATACTCGATGAGAACGCCGATAAGACAATGCTTATCGTAACTCACAGACTGACCGCGGCGGTGAGCGCTACGAAAATCATTCATATAGAGGACGGCAAGCTCATGTCATTCGGCTCACATGCCGCGCTCATGGAGAGCGACCCGTTCTACCGTGAAATGTTCATGTCTCAGGCTGCATTCTACCGGGCGCAAAGGGAAGGGGAGCGGTATGAGGAGTAGAACCGCGTGATAATTACGCTTAGAAGAAATTTTCAATATGGTTCGCTGTCGATTGAAAGGAAAAAGAGTCCAAAATCAGAAATAACAAAAGCCCTTGCGGGTTAATGTTGCGCTTGCATGTGTGTATGATTTCACGGTTTCTGCCGCACGGATGCTTTTGTGCAAAGTGCTGCAAATCGCACGGTAAAAATGTTCACACTGCCGAATTTTGGGCTTTGAGTAAATATTTGCTTGACAGAGTTAATTCACTGTGATAAAATCAAATTGTAAAGATAATCAGAACGGTTTTTGACATATTTTGTCGGGCACGATATGCTGCGGCAATTTATATATAGGGCATTGCGGACACGACATGTTCTCCCGGCGCATTTTTGATATGAAAGGAGGTGCTGTGTAATGTTTTTTGTGAGCGACAGTGATTATTCACAAGCAGCTGCGTCAAACGTACAATGTTCGTGTGACGGAAATTGCGGATGTCAGAAGGGTTGCGGCGGCTCCGGCTCTAAAGCCTACTGCAGCAGCTAATTAAATTATGTCAGTGTCCGCATTGTCCTTTTATAAAAATGTTATTTTCATTTGAAATAAAGGGAGGGCCGAAATGCTTGTCAAATCTATGTATACCGTGATAGAACATACCGACGAGGGGATTGTTATCTATAATACAAAAAACGGTGTTCAGGCTGTTATCGCCGACGGCGAACATGAGCTTGCGGACGATATAGCGATTATTGAGCAAAATAAAATCTGTGACGATGTAAAGGACGAGACGCTGAAAAGGGTATTCTGCGTTGACTCCGAGGTCTCAGAGCTCGATGCGGTTATGGCTGATTATTACAGGCAGATGTTCGACCCCACGTCTCTTTCCTTTATAATCATGCCGAATAATATATGCAATTTCGGATGTATCTACTGTTATCAAGAGCATGATGAGCGCAGAATGACAGAGCAGACGATTGAAAACTTTATTGCGGCAGTAAAGGACCATTATCATAGAGTTGGCTTGAAGCATTTTTATGCCGAGTGGTTCGGCGGAGAGCCTTTTATGACTTATGACATTCTTGAATATGTTACGCGTGAACTGTCTGAATTTTTTGAAGAAAACGGTGTAGAATATCATTTCGGCGCTACGACAAACGGGTCACTCTTTACGGATGACCGAATTGACTTTCTGATGAATCATAAATTTGATTTCTTTCAGATAACCGTTGACGGAGCACGCAGTTCTCATAATGAAACAAGACCTTTTTTGAACGGGTCGGGAACATGGGACATTATATGTGAAAACCTCAAGAAACTGCATAAGAGACCGGAAAAATTCAGGGTTTCCGTAAGGGTCAATTATAATAACAGAACCATGCGCGAGATAGACAGTCTTTTTGAATTTATCAGGGATAATCTCGATGACAGATTCGGTGTCTTTTTCCATACTATCGGTAAGTGGGGAGGAAAGTCAGACGATATGCTTGAGACCATAGATTCGGCTATAGAACCGTATACCACTCTTGCGCTTATGGAGCAGGCACTTGAATACGGCATTTCTCCGAAGATG
>CAKSEI010000094.1 GCA_934446285.1 uncultured Eubacteriales bacterium
GCCTGTTTCAAACGCGCACACCTCATATCCGTCATTCTCAAGAAAGCTCCGAAGAGTTTCTCTTATGGTTTTTTCATCCTCTGCAATATAGATAAGCTGTTTCATGAAGTCCCCCCAAAAACCGATACAGAGCCGTGCCGTCCGGACACGGCTCTGTGCGTGTGATTTATTTGACTTTTTCGCAGACCGCAAGGTCGGCTTCGTCAAGTTCAAAGGTCATGTCAGGCTCGTTTGCCGCGATCTCCTCGTCATACTCATCATTGACACGTTCCCAAAGCTCCGCATTACGGTCAAGAACCGAATCGAGTTTTTCGTAGAGAGCGTCGATTTCATCATAAGGCAGATCTGCGTTCTCATCAGTCATACGATTGTAAATCTCGTCAATCTGCGCTTCCAGCGATTCGATTTCTGCAAGGTCTGCAAGCAGGGCAGATTTCTCCTGTTCGCCAAGATAGCTCCGATTTTTAACAAAGCCTTCAAGACTCTGTCCGACGCATTCGCCGGGAGCCTCTGCATCGCCAATGCTTGGATCATTCACAGGTTCTCCAGACTTCTTCTCTTTCGCCGAAGCAGCAGTTGCGAATACGGTAACAATACTCAGCGCGAGTATAAAAGTGAGAACTGCTGCAAATACGTTTCTTTTGCTCTTCATGGTAAGTACTCCTTTAATATTATTTGCGGTTTTCCTTCCCGCAACATCAGTATAGCAAAACGGAGCAGCCGATTCACCGCAAAAACGCTTGAAATTTGTCACAAAAATGTAAGAATCGAAAATCGTATATATTTTGCGTTTTGGTAAGTGCAGTTCCGATTTTGTTCCCGATGGGCGTCATCAACTGATCTGCTCCGAGCGAAAAAAGACCCATTCCGAGAATAATGAACGCCCCACCCACAAGAAAGGCAAGAATAAGTTCGACTTCCGTTGGCACGATGCTCAGGCAAAGCACCGAAACGATCAACGCAATCGGCGCTACGGAAAGAGCGCTTTCCTTTATTTTTTCAATCATTGATGAAGACCCAAGACTACCGAATAATTGTTTTATGTGTTTTCCCTCCCGAATACTATTGACTTTAAAGCAAATTCAAAAACATCCGATATGCCGTCAAGAGCTGTATTCTTCCTTTTTTAATTCTGTCGCTTCCGCAATCTGTTGTCCGTTTCGACATCAACAGAGCGCAGCCCCCTTCTTCACGTTTGACCTTTGGTATTCTCAGTGTTCTCAATATTACTTTCCCGTTTCATCAAAAGCTCTCTCAGCTCAATAATAAGCTTTTTGTGGTAACAGTTCTTCTCCCAAGCAAGCGTCTTTTCGTCTTCCGTTTCTCCGAGAATCTGATTTGCCATGACCTCACAATATCCGCTGTCCCGTGTCTGCCAAAGGGCCTCTGTCAGTAGCACCAGCTTCTGATTAAGCGGCATATTTTCCTCAATCAGATACGATAATTTTTCTTCAAGCTCCCTGATACGGTTGATTTGTTCGTTCGTCATGGTTCCTCCTTTTTCGGTCGTTTCCTGTTGTGTTTGTTTCCCGATTACGAAATTTCCGTTTAAAAAACGAAAGCAGAGAAATCCCTGAACCTAAGAATGCACAAGTGCGCTTTGATCCGCATTATCAAATGAGCACTTGCCGATTTCTCGAAAGGTCCTTCTCTCTGCTTTCGTTCTGTATTTGATTTTATCTGCTTTCCCGTAAGCGCCATGTATGCGACAGCAATACAAATTCGGCGGGACGCCATCAAGATGGCTGAGAGATACCGAGCCGAAAAGCATCTGTTTTCCCAAATTCAAGGCATCAAAGATCTGACCATCCCGCAAAACGGGATTGCCGTAAGTTCCATATATCCCGCAAAAAACAAAATTCGGCGGGTATTTATTTTCTCTATAGATGCTTTTCATTTCAGCACAAATCATTTTTACCGGCTCCTGTATACAGCTGCAAAAGAATACAAAATCAATCTCCTCGCCAACCCTATACTTTTTCTTGCACAAAATCGCAGATGTCACCGATGTTGCAACCGAGACACTCGCAAATTCTCTTAAGAACAGCCATTGATACATTTTCGTCACGGCGAAGTTTTGTCATTGTATTCGGAGAGTTCTCCTCAGCCCTGCGCAAATCTGCTTTGCTTATTTTTTATCGATCGGCAACTTCCACAGTCTGTTGTAACTGATTGACGGCTTGATCATTTTATCCGCCTCATATATATGTTTTTGTCAGCTTACCTGTATTTACGAATACAGTATACCATGTTTTTCTCCTTTTCGCAATACACTTTCGCTGATTTCTGCACATGTCTCGCTTGTTTAAGGTTTGGTTTCGCTATAGCCTGCGAATTGTATTTTATTGAAGACTCCGATCAACGCCCAAGCGAAGAAACACCTCCCGTTGCAGAAACAGAAACTGCAGCAGGAGGTGTTGTCAAATTCGGACATATACAAGTCTCTTAATTTATTAGGCTTTTTTCTGCTTTTTCCCTTTTCTTGCAACGGTTTTGTCGCACAAAGCGAGAATACCCGGCAGGATAAACAAGATAAGAAACATAGCGGAAGCACAGCCGACCGACAGCGTGCGGACAATCTGCTCAATGGCGGGATTGCCGAACAGAGGTCCTATTACGGCGGTAATCAGCACCATAATTGTGCCCGAAGTAAGTATGGTGTGGATACTGCCCTTATATGCGGCGACTATCGCCTCTTTTACGGGAAGAGTTGCCCGCATCTCACGGTAGTAGCTTGTAAACAGAATCCCGTAATCGATGGTTGCGCCCATCAGAATACATTCGACTATGAGAAGTGCCAGATAATACATCGGGCCTCCAATAGCTCCAAGTACCGAGACGGTAATGAATACACCACACTGTACGATCAACACGAGAATTGCAGGAATGGCGAGCGAACGGAAGGTCAGTGCAACTACAATGAAAATAGACACCGCCGTAAGAAGCGTGATAATCATCTGCTCCCTGCCGAATCCGGACTCCATTTCATCTACCATAATGCTGTTACCGATAAGATGGTGTTCTCCGGACAGCTTTTCATCACATAGCTTGATAACCTCCTTTACAAATGCAGAGGTTTTCTCCGACTCAACCGGTAATTCCGTCGTAACGGTCAAACGGGAATGTGTTTCGCCTTTAAGCTGACGCACCCCGTCATCAAGCTGCTCTCTCGCCTTTGCAATGACGTCTTTCCGTTCATCGGTCAGCAGGGACGAAAACGACGGTTCGGAAACCAGCTTATCAATATATTTTACCAGCGCCTCCGGGGTCATGGTACTCCGGTCGTTTTCCTGCTTAAGGCTTGCACTGTACAGATAAAGCAGCTCCACCGTGCTCCGGTTAAATTTATCGCTTATTCCGCCGAGAAACTCAACCATCTCCTTAGTCGTGAATTCTTTTTCGCTCACTGCTGCGTCAGCAATCGCCTTCGCCCGGTACAGGTTTGTCTTTGCACCATCATCAAACACAGCGGCATATTCGGGCTTTGGGAGAATATTATCCGTTATGAAGGAAACAAGCTCATATGGTGACATGGTTTTATCCGGCGTATATTCCGTTCCATAGCGGAGCATAAAGAGCTGCGTTACCTGCTCCTCATCCAAGCCGAGAAACCGTGCAAGCGTAGCAGGCGGCAGCGGAGAGGTCAGATTGCTTTTGTCGGTCAACGGTTTCAGTGTTGCAAGCTGTTTGGCAGAGGCCTCGTCAATATAGCCGGAGAACATCGGATCAACTGCTGCTGTATCCGAAAGGAACCCTACGAAATCAGACAATGTCATGGGCTCTGTCTTTCCGTTTGAGCGGTAATGGTAATAAACAATATTCAACAGCGTCTCGTCTGTTTGTAAACCCCCGTCCATCTTCGAGAGCATCTCCGACATTTCTTTTACCGTACATTGCTTGCCTATTGTCGTAGGATAGGAAACAACACTCTTCACGCAGTCCTTCTTTTCCAAGGTCGACGCAATCTCGGCAATGTTATCTTCATCTGTATTTTCATAAAGCAGGACAAGCGTGTTGTCCTTGGGAAAAACATCGGCAATCGAATCCTTTTCGGTCAGCGTGTAGACGGTTTTTGTGCCGTACTGCAGATAGCCCGTGGCGATAAACAGCACAACGAACAGTATCGCAATAACACTGCGGAAACGGTAGCTGAAACCGCCCAACACCGACGAAAGGCCTTTCTTATGCGCTTTTTTCGCCCGTTCTTTCTTTTCGGTCTTTTCAATGAGTTTTTGTGACAGTAAGATAAGCGCCGGAAGAACGGTGAACACACACAGCATACTGAAAGCAACACCTTTCGCCAATACAATGCCGATGTCTGCACCGATCCTGAAGCTCATAAACACCAGAACCAACAGTCCGACGATCGTGGTTACTGCGCTGCCCGTAACAGAGCCGACGGCGGCACGCAGGGCATTAGCCATTGCCTGCTTACGGTCGTCGGTTTTTTTCAGTTCCTGGCGGTAGCGGTTCATCAGAATGATGGAATAGTCCATCGACAGCGCAAGCTGCAGCACTGCCGCAATACCGAAACTGACATCCGAGATCTCTCCGAGAAAGAAATTTGTTCCCAGATTCAGAACAACGGCAATGCCGATAGTACAGAGGAACAGCACCGGTTCAAAATATGAGCCGCAGGAGACAAGCAGAACGACAAGAATGATTCCGAATGCCGCAAGATACACCGAAAGCGGAATATCCGGAGCCGAGGTGTCATCGTTCTTCACCGTGACTTCATAGTCAGAGAACTTTTCTTTAACCTGCTTTTCAACGGCTGCCTCCTCCTCGGTGTCATATCCGTATTGGGTATTAAGAATATAGAGGGTGTATTCCCCGCTGTTATAGTCATCGCCGTTCATGTCATAGGTCACGCTGTCTACATTCTCAAGGGCGGCAAGCGCGTCCTTTAATTCCGCCTTTTTCTCACTGTTGAGCCCTTTGAACATCACGCGAATTGTGTAGGTTTCCCTCTCCGTCGGAAATTCCTTTTCCATAAGAGAAATACCTTGCTTCATCGAAGAATCGTCCGGCAGATATTCGGTCATATCCGAGTTTACGCTGACCTTCGGTATCAAAAAAACGCAGGCAGCAGTCAATATCAGCATGGCAAAAAGAATGATATTCCGTTTGTTTACAATAAAATCAGTGAGCCTGTTCATATGCACACCTCCCCTGTTACTGTTGACAAATCCTTGTATTTACAGTATAATTACACTCGGATATAAAGTCAACAAACTGTTTATTATAAAATATTTCGATGCAAACACAACCGGGCGTTCGTGTTTTGAAATAAACAAACCCGAATCATTTGTTAGCAGAAAGGAGATCCTATGGAGAACCAAAGAGTGAGGCTGAGTAAGATGCTGCTGAAAAACGCGCTGATAAAGCTGCTGAAAGAAAAGCCGCTTGAAAAAATCACCATTTATAATTTGTGTGCAGAAGCACAGCTTAACCGCGTAACCTTCTACAAATACTACGGCAGTCAATATGATCTTTTGACTGATATCGAGAATGACTGTTTCCGCAAATTAGAAGAAATTCTTTCCGACAACGTCTCTGACAGAGAGGATTGCCTGTGTCGTATGCTTGAGGCTCTTCTTGCCGATGAGGAACATTTTAAAGTTCTTATAAACGCTCTGCCGGATAAGGATTTTTCAACCAAGCTGTTCGATCTGCCGACTATTCGGAAGCAGCTTGATATGGCGATTCCCGCAACCTTTACAGAGGAAGAGCGAAACGAGCTTTGCCTTTTCTTCTATCAGGGCGGATACGCGGTGATACGCGAATGGCTGAATTGTGAGAACCGCCGGTCGCCGAAAAAGATGGCGGTATTTCTCAACGGCGTCATACGCAAGCTGACACAATGAGTTGTCGTGATTGTTATTTCTTTTTTGCTCAAAACGAAGAAATCTTTAAAAAACGCAAA
This sequence comes from uncultured Eubacteriales bacterium, assembly GCA_934446285.1. Lineage (GTDB taxonomy): Bacteria > Bacillota > Clostridia > Oscillospirales > CAG-272 > CAKSEI01. Next base: position 5,927 of record CAKSEI010000094.1, read on the forward strand.
TACCGAATCCGCCTGATTTTTGTCACGAAAATCAGGCGGATTCCCTTTTGTCCGTATAGGTTATACCGTATCAATAAAGTGAGCGGCAGAATTGCAGAACCGAAAAAATGTTTGCCGCAGCCGATTATGCCGCCTCTTCGGCGGACAATCTCCGTTAGCGGATTAGTAAATCAAATAACACCCGCTACCTTGTTTTCATGTCTGTCGGAAACTTCACCGCTATAGTCGTCCCCTTTTCAGAGCTTTCCTCAACCCGAATCTCCCCGCTGTGCAGTGCGACGATCTCACACACC